>JAYVGE010000364.1:0-6950 GCA_043772515.1 Flavobacterium sp.
AATCATTGGAAGGAAAAAGAGGGAATCCTCGTATCAAACCACCATTTCCTGCCATTTCAGGACTTTGGGCAAATCCTACCGTTGTAAATAACGTAGAAACTATTGCCGCTGTGCCATGGATTGTAAACAATTCGGGGGCAGAATATGCAAAAATAGGAATCGGAAGATCTACAGGAACTAAATTAATTTCTGCTTCGGGACATATTAAAAATCCTGGTGTTTATGAAATTGAATTAGGACTAAGTGTTTATGAATTTATGAACTCTGACGAATATTTAGGCGGAATGAGCTCAGACAGACCTTTAAAAGCTTTTGTACCAGGAGGAAGTTCTGTTCCTGTTTTACCAGCACACCTAATCTACAAAACAGCAGCAGGCGAAGACCGTTTGATGTCTTACGAATCCCTAAGTGATGGTGGTTTTGCTACTGGATCTATGTTGGGTTCTGGAGGATTTATCGTGTACAACGACACCTCTTGTATTGTTCGTAATACTTGGAATTTCTCCCGTTTTTACCACCATGAAAGTTGCGGTCAATGTACTCCCTGTCGGGAAGGAACAGGTTGGATGGAAAAAGTATTGCACCGAATAGAAAATGGTCACGGACGTGAAGAAGATATTGACTTACTTTTGAGTATTCAAAGTAAAATAGAAGGAAATACCATTTGCCCATTAGGTGATGCAGCAGCTTGGCCAGTAGCGGCAGCGATTCGTCATTTTAGAGAAGAATTTGAATATCATATCCGTTTCCCTGAAAAAATAAAAAACAGAGACCATTTTGTTGCAGAACCTTTCGAAAAAGTAAAGCATTTAGTTTCTAAAGTAATAGTATAAATAATTCTATAATTGAAAAAAATAAATAACATAGAAATTTCTAACTTCAAATCCATCAAAAATTTAAAAATTGATGGGTGCAAGAAGATTAATGTCTTTGTTGGAATGCCAAATGCTGGGAAAAGTAATATTTTGGAGGCATTGAGCTTGTTTGGTTTTCTTGACCGTATTCTAAATTTAAAAGATTTTGTTAGATATGAATTTGAACATGAACTTTTTTTCAAAGGAATTACAATTACAAATATAGTAATTGCTTTAAATCAAAACACTATTATAGATATTGCTCACAAAGAAAAGAATACAGAATTAAAATATTCGACTATTGACAATACGGAATTAAAATACCACATTGAAAATGAGTTATTTTCTTCTGCAATTAAAAAATATACATTTGACAATAAAAGGAAGCAAAAAAGAAGTAATTCTACATTAGAATTTCCTTTTGGTGAAAATATTGGGCAAATAATTTCTGCGAATAATGAGTTAAGAAAAATTATCAATAGGTATTTAATTTCAAATGATTTAAAAGCAGTTATAAAATCAGGAACGTTTGAATTTGTTTTACAAAAGGATTTAAAAGACGGAACTGTTTTTGAGTTGCCTTATAACATGATTGCCGACACTTTACAAAGATTAATTTTTTATAAAGCAGCAATCATGAGTAATAAAAATGCGGTTTTATTATTTGAAGAACCAGAAGCCCATTGTTTCGAGCCTTATATTTTGGAGTTCACAAATGATGTAAAGTACGACGAAAACAACAATCAGTTTTTCATTGTAACCCATAGTGATTTTATAATCAAAGAATTTTTGAGAGATGAGGAAAGCAAAGAAAACACCAATATTTATTTGGTAAATAATATTGATGGAGAAACACAAGTAAAGCTATTAGAAAAAGAAAAGAATGAAGATGTCTATGAGTACGGAATGAACGTCTTTTTTAATTTTGAGAGTTTATGGGAGAATAACTAATCTTTGAAATATGAAATTAGTTGGTGTAGAATGTTGGGCGGATAAATATTTCTTCGGAAGATTATTAAACAACAATGATTTAATACGAAAAGAAAGTGGAGATGATGCGGTTATCGATGGAGTAACCATTCGGAGTAAAGGTAGTTTTAGTGTTGGAATTGTAGATATTGACAAGGACAAAAAAGTTCCTGCTCTTTTTGATAAAATCAATGAAAGTACTAATACTAAAATATACAAACATCAAACTAATTGTCAATTTTTAATATTAATCGGTCCACGACAATTTGAACATTGGATAAATGAGTATTTAAAAATTGAAAACAGTAGTGTTGAAAATTTTGGATTTGTTAGTTTTGTCGAATTTATGAAACAGTCAAAATCTCTAAAGCCTCAAAGCGATGAAAGATTTAAAAATATGATTGATTTTGTAATTGAAAATTTTCAAAATACCGAAAATCATGTTTTAAAATTAAAAACACAATTAGAATACATATTAGAAAAGAAATATCAATTTAATATTGACGAATTTCAAAACATTTAATAGGAAATGAAAGTAACCATAGACGGTCAAGAGATTGAAGTAGAAGCAGGAACAACCATCTTGCAGGCAGCTCGTATGATTGGTGGAGAAGTTGTTCCGCCAGCAATGTGCTATTATTCTAAACTAAAAGGGAGCGGTGGTAAATGCCGTTGTTGTTTAGTAGATGTAACCAAAGGTAGTGATGCCGACCCAAGACCTATGCCAAAACTGATGGCGTCATGTGTAACGGGTTGTCAAGACGGAATGGAAATCGCCAGTAAAGCATCTCCAAGAGTTCAAGAAGCGCGAAAATCGGTAACCGAATTTTTATTGATCAATCACCCATTAGATTGTCCTATTTGTGATCAAGCAGGAGAATGTGATTTGCAAAACTTAAGCTTTGAGCACGGAAAATCAGAATCTCGTTTTATAGAAGAAAAAAGAACTTTTGAACCTGAGGACATAGGTCCAAATATTCAATTGCATATGAATCGTTGTATTTTATGCCAAAGATGTGTGCAGGTTGCAGATCAATTGACAGACGATCGTGTGCATGGGGTAATGGATCGTGGTGATCACGCCAACATTTCAACTTGTATATCGAAAGCGATTGACAATGAATTTTCTGGAAACATGATAGATGTGTGTCCCGTAGGCGCCTTGACCGACAAAACGTTTCGTTTCAAATCGAGAGTTTGGTTCAATAAACCCTACAACGCACACCGTGAATGCGACAAATGCTGCGGTAAAACGACCGTTTGGATGTTTGGTGGCGAAATACAACGTGTTACGGGAAGAAAAGACGAATATCATGAAGTAGAAGAATTTATCTGCAACGGATGTCGTTTTGACCATAAAAACGTAGAAGATTGGACTATTGAAGGACCAAGAGAATTTGAAAAAGATTCGGTTATCAATCAAAACAATTATACTCAGAAATTAGAAACAGTAGCAATTGCTACCGAGAAAAATATTCTTTTGGGCAGAGATCAAGACCGCAAAAAAATCAGTATGGCAGACAATCCATTGGATACTAATACCAAAAATTCTTAAAAAAATGGATAGTGCCTTTATTATAGAAAAAAGTGTTGTAATTGTAGTAGTGTTTGCTGTTACCATGCTTATGGCGATGTATTCGACATGGGCAGAACGTAAAGTTGCCGCTTGGCTACAAGATAGAATTGGACCCAATAGAGCCGGAACTTGGGGGCTTTTGCAACCGTTAGCCGACGGTTTAAAATTATTCTCGAAAGAAGAATTTTTTCCCAACACCCCTAATAAATTTTTGTTTATCGTAGGACCAGCCATTGCTATGAGTACGGCCTTGATGACCAGTGCCGTTATCCCTTGGGGAGATAAACTCCATTTATTCGGAAGAGACATTATCCTTCAAGCTACAGATATAGACGTAGCTTTATTGTATGTTTTTGGAGTTATTTCTTTAGGAGTTTACGGAATTATGATCGGTGGATGGGCATCCAACAATAAGTTTTCCTTAATGGGTGCGGTTCGTGCCGCTTCGCAAATGGTTTCTTACGAAGTTGCCATGGGATTATCGATGATTGCTTTATTGATGATGACTGGAACTTTGAGCTTGAGAGAAATTTCGGTGCAACAAGCAGGAATGAATTGGAATGTATTCTACCAACCCTTATCCTTTTTAATCTTTTTGATTTGTGCTTTTGCAGAAACCAATAGAACACCTTTTGATTTAGCAGAGTGCGAAAGTGAATTAATCGGAGGGTATCACACCGAATATTCCTCTATGAAAATGGGATTCTATTTATTTGCTGAATATGCAAATATGTTTATCTCGTCTACAATTCTGGCGGTTTTATTCTTTGGAGGTTACAACTATCCTGGAATGAGTTGGGCAGTAGAAAATTGGGGCGTAAATATTGCCAACGTTATCGGAATGATAGCCCTTTTTATAAAACTATGTGGCTTCATATTTTTGTACATGTGGGTACGATGGACAATCCCAAGATTTAGATACGATCAATTGATGCATTTGGGTTGGAGGGTTTTAATTCCGCTTTCTATCATTAATATTATAATTACTGGAATTGTACTTTTGAGAAGTGAAATAGCTACTTATTTAGGATTTTAGAATTGAAATCCATAGTATAATAATTTGTGTCATCATGATAAATAATAAGTGGTCACAATTTGCAACTGGTTAGAAATAAAAAAACACAATCACAATTGTAATTAATCGATTTTTAACTAGAATTATCTTTTAATATGGATGAGATTATTATACCGAACGAGGTAATAACGAATACGATTTATTTTATTAGAAACCTAAAAGTTATGCTGGATAGAGATTTGGCAGAGCTTTACAATGTTGAAACCAAAAGAATAAACGAATAAGTTAAAAGAAACACATCTAGATTTCCAGAGCATTTTATGTTTCAATTAAACGAAAGTGAATTTGAAATCTTGAAGTCGCAAATTGCGACTTCAAATTGGGGTGGGGTCAGAAAATTACCGTATGCTTTTACAGAACATGGAATATTGCAATTGTCTAATGTGGTAAAAAGTGAGAGAGCTACTCAAATGAGTATTAAAATAATAGAGATATTTGTAAGTTTGCGGGAGTTTATAAATAACAACTTGAGTGTAAAATTAGAAATTGAAGAAATAAAGAAGAAGCTAACGAATCACGACAAAAACATAGAATTGGTTTTTTCGTATTTGGATGAATTAATGGAAAAGCAGGATAATAAGATTGAAAGAAATAAAATTGGGTATAAAAACTAAAAATCATTAGTACCCAATTGTCATAGCCCTGATAGCAGTGGAAATCCTTTTATGTTTTTCTTTAAAAACATAAAAGATTGAAACGGATAGCAGGATTAGCTTCAAATAAAAATAATTAATAAGGGATTAAAATAGAGTGTGCGATTGCTTCGTTCCTCGTAATGACAAAAAAATGAGTATAGAAACCATATCCTTATCGGGAAGAAAAAAGCAAGTCTCCAACAAAGAGATGACTTTTTTGGAAAAAATGTATCTAGTGGCAATTATCAAAGGTTTGATGATTACACTGAAACATTTGTTCAGAAAGAAAGTGACGATTCAGTACCCAGAACAAGTGCGTGAAATGAGCCCCGTTTATCGTGGCCAACATATGTTGAAACGAGACGAACAAGGTCGTGAGAACTGTACAGCTTGTGGCCTATGTGCTTTGTCATGCCCAGCAGAAGCCATTACAATGAAAGCGGCAGAGCGTAAGTCTAGCGAGAAACATTTGTACAGAGAAGAAAAATACGCCGAGATATACGAAATCAATATGTTGCGTTGTATTTTTTGCGGATTGTGCGAAGAAGCTTGTCCAAAAGACGCTATTTATTTGACGACCTCCAAAATGTTGGTTCCTTCTAGCTATGAAAGAGAAGATTTTATTTTTGGAAAAGATAAATTGGTAATGCCATTAGAAATGGCAATGAAAAATGCTCAACTTAAAAACGCTAATTAATGTCTACAGTACTTATTATTTTTTGCGTATTGGCTGCTATCACTTTGTCTACAGCATTTTTGACAATCTTTAGCCGAAACCCTATTCATAGTGCCATCTATTTGGTTATTTGTTTCTTTTCGATTGCGGGTCATTATTTATTATTGAATGCTCAATTTTTGGCAATCGTACATATTATTGTCTATTCTGGAGCAATTATGATTTTGTTTCTATTTACAATCATGTTGATGAATCTCAATGAAAAAGATGAAGTTCACAAACCTAGATTTACAAGACTTGGAGCTATTGTTTCGTTTTGTTTGGTTTGCTTGGTGCTAATAAAAATATTCATCGATTCTAAACCGATTGTAGCATACGATTATACTGGAGAAGACTACCAATCTATAAAAGTATTGGGCAAAATATTATTGAACGAATATATGGTTCCGTTTGAATTTGCATCCATATTACTTTTGGTTGCCATGATTGGAACTGTTTTATTGTCTAAAAAAGAAAAACTGGAAAAATAATGAACAATATTTTAACTCAGATTGGTATAGAAAACTACATCTTCCTTAGCGTAACGCTTTTTTGTATCGGTATTTTTGGAGTTTTATACAGACGAAATGCCATCATCGTTTTTATGTCTATCGAAATCATGTTGAATGCGGTAAACTTATTATTTGTTGCTTTTTCGACCTATCATCAAGATGCACAAGGACAAGTATTCGTATTTTTCTCGATGGCTGTCGCTGCGGCAGAAGTTGCCGTTGGATTGGCAATTTTAGTATCGATATTTAGAAATTTAGGATCAATTAGTATCGATAATTTAAAAAACTTAAAAGGATAAATGGCAATGGATACCAATTTAGCTTTAGTCTTAGTATTAGCTCCTTTTTTAGGATTTTTAATCAATGTTTTTTTCGGGAAAAACTTAGGAAAGTCCCTTTCCGGAATTATAGGAACACTGTCAGTAGTCGTTTCATTTGTGGTTACCATTTGCTTTTTCTTGCAAATCAACCAAACCAAACAGCCTATTCAAATTGATTTATTTGATTGGATACAAATCAGCAATTTTAAAGTAACCTTTGGTTTTCTATTAGACCAATTGTCTCTTATATGGTTATTGTTTGTAACGGGCATTGGGTCTTTGATTCATTTGTAC
>JAYVGE010000365.1:0-2869 GCA_043772515.1 Flavobacterium sp.
GTAAGGAGGTAGGTTTATTTGATTATAAAAAAACGCTGGTAATTACTAGGGTTGCTGGCTTTTTATTGTCTAATTTTTAGTTTTGTCGGTTGGTAGTGAAAAAAAATAAAAAAAAGACGTTCCTATTTACCATTACGAACGTCTTTTCTAAAAAACTAATTCAATCCTCGTTAACTTAATTCTCATTGTTTATGTTAAAACGTTAATTTATAACCACTATAAACGCAAATATAACAAACATATTGCGCCAAAAAAACAACTTGGTAAAAAAAATAAATTAAGACTCTCTCATACAGCACTACAACTGCATAAAACTCTAGATTTAAGAATCAATTAAATTTGCACTTTTGATGCTTTTTTAAGTACTTTTGATTAAATTTAATAAAAATGACCAAAAAATTAAAATTTGCCGTAATTGGCGGAGGAAGTTGGGCAACTGCCATCGCAAAAATGTTATGTGTAAATCTTTCCGAGATTTCGTGGTACATGCGCAATGATTCAGCAATAGAACACATTAGAAAACACAAACACAATCCCAATTACTTAAGTTCTGTCGAATTTGACAATAACAAATTGAAGCTAACCAATGATATTAATGAAGCGGTCGCCTATGCCGATTATATTATTTTTGCTATTCCTTCAGCCTTTTTAGACGGAGAACTAGAGAAACTCACCGTTTCCTTACATGATAAAATAATCTTCTCTGCGATAAAAGGGATTGTTCCCGAAACCAGTTTGATTGTCGGAGAACATTTTCATGTTAAATACGACATCCCTTATTACAATATTGGTGTAATTACAGGCCCTTGTCACGCCGAAGAAGTAGCCTTAGAGCGTTTGTCCTACCTAACTATTGCTTGTGGAGACCCCGAAAAAGCAATCATTGTAGCCGAACATTTATCTGGAAACTACATTAAAACCAAAATTTCTGATGACATTATAGGTACTGAATATGCCGCTATGCTCAAAAACATCTATGCCATTGCCGCAGGAATTGCACACGGTTTGGGTTATGGCGATAATTTTCAGTCGGTATTGATGAGTAATGGTATTCGTGAGATGAAGAAATTTATCAAAAAAGTACACAAAATGAAACGTAACATCAATGATTCTGCCTATCTAGGGGATTTATTGGTCACTGGTTATTCCGTTTTTTCGAGAAACAGAATGTTTGGAAACATGATTGGGAAAGGATATACCGTAAAATCGGCTCAAATGGAAATGAGCATGGTAGCCGAAGGTTATTATGCCGCCAAAAGTGCCTATAAACTCAATCTAGCCTACGGAGCAAAAACACCTATTATAGATGCCGTTTACAGTATTCTATACGAAGAGAAGGAAGCCAAAGCTGTTTTTAAGAAATTAACAGACCAGTTAGACTAGCAACAATATTCTAAACGGACACTACCTATAAAGAAGGCACGCTCTAGATTATAGAGCGTGCCTTTTTAAGCTTTATTCAAAAGCCAAAAACATTATTTTAACAACAAAAATAGACCGTACGTCATTTTTATTACTACAAAATTTAGAAATTAGTGTTGATAAAAGCACTCAACTGTGGGTCTTTTTGGATAACATTTGCTCGATTATAAGGATCCCGATTTGTTCCCGCAAAATAAGCTTCTACACTTGTTCCTAAATATTCAACCTTATTCGACAACACATAAGCAGAAGACGGATATATCCTTCTTGTTCTAGCACTATTGTAAAGTGTTGAAACGCTAGTATTATTAAGTCCTCCAGACAAATACCTGTCGTGATAATAATGAGTAAGTTCATGAGGAACAACGCCGCTCACAGATTGTTTCACGCTCCTGTAAGTAGCATAATCATTAATGACTACTCTACTATTGCTATAATACAGCCCCCGAGAAGCAGAAGATGCCAAGTAAATAGAAACAACGTCGTCCATTTTTGATAACGTCGTCGTTTTTATACCTGAACTGTACATTTGATCGATTTCTTTCTTGATTAAAGCAATTACGTCAGCAGGAGTCTGAGCATCGGTCTCCAATCTAAAGTTGCGATACAATTGAACAGCAGCCGCTTTTCCGGTTTTATTTTTCAAAGCAATTTCTGCATCAATAGCAGCAATTACAATAGGATCTGTAGTTTCCCAGTCCTTAGATTGGGCTAACTCTTGGGCTTCTACTTTTTCTGGCAAACTCGCTTCGTCATTACAGCTTACAGCCAAAATTCCTAATACAAATAACGTTGATACTAATTTTGTGGTCTTCTTCATTTTGGTTTTGGTTTTGGTTAATTAATAATATAATTCTCAAATTTATACGTATTTATTTGCAATCTAATCTCTTTTCGTTATCATATCACGAACATAAATCAATCTTAAATGCTAATAATCAGTCGAATACAGCTATCAATACAACGGTATCTCAATAAATCTCAATACAATATATAATTCCTTAAAATATAGCATTGCCGTTACGGCTGTGTTTTTTTCCAATTTATACCATTGACTAATATATTTTAGTCCAACTCAAATTATCCTCTCGCCAACTCTCTCCAAAGGCTATCGTGTGGACACAAGTACAAAAAATGAACACGAATTTTGAAGCTTAACTTAGTTTGTGTAATTAATTACACAAGCTAATTCGTGACAATTCGTGAAATTCGTGTTCGAAATTGAAGCATAATAGATGTGTCCGCACGATAGCTCCAAAGGAAAGAAAGCTGATATCGGATTAATCTATAAACACTAATGGTATTACACGATAGCGACAAGTCGAAAACCTAAATTATTCGATTGCATTTATACTAATTTGCTTTAATAATTACGATTTAACATGTATATTTGTTTCATAATTTAGATGTATGAGCTACCAAGTAAATTTAAGAGAGGAAGATTTAG
>JAYVGE010000366.1:0-2864 GCA_043772515.1 Flavobacterium sp.
CGGTAGTGACCATAAAAGCTACGCAAGAGAAACTTACTTTTGGCGGTAGTGCCTTGTTTCCAAAGTTTTCAATTTGTGACCCAACTGTAATTGCTTCGTTGCCAAAACGACAAATACAAAACGGAGTGATAGATGCCTATACACACGTGATGGAACAATATTTGACCTACAAACACGATGCTTTTTTACAAGATCGTATTTCAGAATCTATTTTACAAACCTTGATTGAAATAGGCCCTAAAGTAGTTGAAAACCCAACAGATTATACCTTGGCATCTAACTTTATGTGGTGCTGTACCATGGCTTTGAATGGCTTAATTCAAAAAGGAGTGCCTAGCGATTGGGCCACACACATGATAGGGCACGAATTGACTGCCCTGTATGATATAGACCATGCTAGAACATTGGCCATTATTGCGCCGAGCTTATACACTGTGATGTTTGATACCAAGAAAGAAAAATTGGCGCAATATGGCAGTCGTATTTTCAACCTATCGGGAAGTGAAGAGGAAATAGCCAAAGAAGCGATTCAAAAAACAGTTGATTTTTTCCATACGATGGGCATGAACACCAAATTAGCTGAAAACACACCTGATTTTGCAAAAACAGCAGACTTTGTGCAACAACGATTTGAAAAAAGAGGTTGGTTGGGCTTAGGCGAAAAGCAAAATATTACGCCTAGTAAAGCAAAAGAAATTGTAGAAATGAGCTACGATACCTTTTAATAATTTTTTGAAATACTGAGTTGAGTAATTTATCACTCAATTCAGTATTTTAGATTTAGATAAACAACAGCGTTTCTTCTCTATTTGTTGTCTGTTTTTTTGGGTAGGTGTCGAATAATCGCTGGAGTGTTTCATTAATATTATTTGCCTCGATTGTCGGATTTTGGTTTGCTTCGGAGAACCATTTTTCAATGATTGCTGAAAAGTTATCCTCTATATTTTGCAACACGGTTACGCCCAATTTTTTTAAGGCTGCGGCATTACATTGTTGCTCGTAATGGTCTTTTATTGGAATGCTAATCAGTTTTTTACCTAAGTATAGCGCTTCTGCTGGGGTTTCAAATCCGCCTCCAGTTATCAAACCATGACAGCTTAATAAGCTTGCATCAAATAAATCTTGATTGATGGGGTAATAAGTAATGTTTTTTTCTTTTTGTATGGATTGAGTACCATTTAAAAACCAATGAAATTGGATGTGAGGAAGTTTATTAAAAGTTTCTAATAAACAATGTTTTTGGAAAGAAGGTAAGTAAATAGTTACGTGCTTTAAATCCGTAATTTCAGCGTTTATAAAAGTGCTTTTGATTACCGGAGGAAGAATAAAAGAATCATATTTTTGAAAATGAAACCCAATATGATTGGTAGCGTGGGCATAATGTTTCAAAATAACTTCCCCCATGATGCTTTTTTTATCGGGCCTAGGCGTAGCTTTAGATTGGAAACTTGCTTGGTGACCCAATTGCACAGAAGGTAGTTTGTGGAGCTTGCAAGCTAAGGAAGTAACCACATCAAAATCGTTGATAATGATGTCGTATTGTTTAAGGGGCAAAGCTTTAGCGTCTTTATAAATCATGAGTGGTTTAATATTTTTGGCTAAATCTAAATAACTCAATCCTCCACATTTGCTATAATGTAAGCTACAACCTTTGCTACGGTATTTTATAGGTAGCTCAAAGTCTAGGTTGGCATTGTTGCCACTGATAAAAAAATCAACGTCACCAAACTTTTGTAAATAAGGATATAATTGCTGAGCTCTACTAATATGCCCATTTCCTGTGGCCTGAACGGCATAAAATATTTTTGGTTTCCCCATGTTTTTAGGATGCTAAAATTTTAGAAACAATGTCTTCTAATTCAAAATTCTCTTTAGATTGGATGTCTTTTAGGCTTTGCTTGTCGTAAGTGTACATTTCCCATTTCCCACTTTGGTATTCTAAAGCGGTCAAGTTTTCTACCCAATCGCCACTATTCAAGTACATTACTGAACCTTTTTCGGTTTTCACTTCTTTCATTTGTGGCATGTGAATATGTCCACAAACCACATAATCGTATTTTTTTTCAATCGCTAATTCTGCTGCCGTGGTTTCAAAATCGCTAATAAAAGAAACCGCTTTTTTTACGCCATTTTTTATTTTTTTAGAGAAACTCATTTTATCTTTTCCAATCAATTGTAAGCACCAATTGGTAAAACAATTGATAAGGATTAACAAATCGTAACCCTTTCCACCAAGTTTTGCTAAAAATTTGGCGTATCCTTTTGTACTCGAATCGAATACATCGCCATGAAATATCCAAGCTTTTTTATCATTCAAACTAAGCAATAGTTTGTCTACAATTTGTAGGTTGCCCAATTGTAAGTCGGTATATTTTCGCAACATTTCGTCGTGATTTCCGGTGATATAATACACACTGGTACCACGACTTGCCATTTTCATAATGTAGCGCATTACATCCATGTGAGAGGATGGAAAGTAGCTTTTACTAAAATTCCACATGTCAATAATATCTCCGTTGAGTACCAAAGTGGTTGGATTGACCGATTTGAGATATTGAAGGAGTTCTTTGGCATGACAGCCAAATGTACCTAAGTGCACATCACTGATAACGATTACTTGTAAATCTCGTTTGATAAACATAATTAGTTTTGTTATAAATGTAGGGCAGTATTATTACCTAAATGTTTTTTTTGTATTAAGAAATTAGGTCGATGATTTAATCAGATTAGCACTACATTTATAATGATTTTCTTTCCTTTAAAATTAAAACCTACCTTTGGCATTTCATCATCTTATCAATCAAATTATGGGGCGTTTACCAATTTTAATTCTAGTTAATCTTATTTTATTGGCCTTCGATTAT
>JAYVGE010000367.1:0-2861 GCA_043772515.1 Flavobacterium sp.
ATTCTTTTTTATACACTATACGGTCATTTATCTATTGAAAGTATTGAAACATTAAGGATTGGTATGTCGTTTAAAAGAGCCGAAAAAATAGCCGAATTGGGTGATGCTTCTGTAAATGGAGATTATGCACCTCATTTGCATTTTCAAATTATAAAGAAAATAAAAAAACACTCTGGAGATTACCCAGGAGTTTGCAGTAAAATCGATCGAGATTATTATTTAGAAAATTGCCCCGATCCTAATTTGCTATTAAAAATTGATTCATTAAAAATGTTATAAAAAATAAATTTTAAACCATACAAAAAACATAAGTTACTCTAAGTAAATGTTTCAAAATAAACCCTGCAATTACTTCACTATATTTATGTTTTTATGGATCTCAATGAACTTCTGCTATGCAAAATGTAGTCGAGTCTAGTAAAAAATGCTTTTATTAAATACAAAAACAATCTTTCTAAGAATTAAAAAATGAACTCAAACGAACAATTAATACATCAATTCTATACTGCGTTTACCAATGCAGATGCCAAATCAATGTGCGAATGTTACCATCCCAAGGTTCAGTTTCGGGATCCTGCTTTTGGCTTATTAAAAGAAAAAGAGGTTGCCGAAATGTGGAAAATGCTTCTAAAAAAAAGCAAAGGAAACATAAAAATCGAATACTCAGACGTACATGCAGATGCTTATTCTGGAACTGCTCGATGGATTGCAACCTACAATTTTAGTAAAACAAACAGAAAAGTAATTAATAAAATACACGCCCAGTTTCAATTTCAAGATGGATTAATCCTAAAACACACCGATATCTTTGATATTTGGAAATGGTCTAAGCAAGCTTTAGGCTGGAAAGGATACCTTTTGGGCTGGACCGGTTTTATGCAATCAAAAATACAACAACAAGCCCTTTTCTCCTTGAAAGCGTATCAAAAGAGCAATTAACAATAATTTCAGAAACATTAGAATTCATCTTCAACAGAGATTTAAATTATCTAAAAAGCGAAATTGAATTGTACCAAAAAGAGATATAAATTTAGCCCATCAAAAAGGTACTGCTAATTCGGCTAGGAATCTATGTTTGCATCTAATAAGAAACCTAAAAAATTTAAGTCAGGCTACCTAAAATTTACAAACGGTATAATTATGATTTTTTATAATTCTATCTAACTCTTTTCAAAATCCGTTTTTTTCTGTGTCTTGGCTTTAGCCAATCCGTGTCATCTGCGTTCCAATGTCGAGGCTTTTCTCAGTTAGCAACTCTTTGTCAAAGTTCCAAACCTCTTTCTTTAAATCCGTGGCTAAATTTTTTAATAATTTTTAAAAGCGTTTGCCTTAAAAAAGGCATCATTATTTTATTTTCTGAGATGTGATATCTAATATAAATAAATCATTTCTTAACAATTAATAATAAAAAACATCAAAATACTTGACTACTAATAGGTTAAGTAACTATTTTTTTTATTAAATTTGAGTGAATCTTAACTCATTTACTATGTCTAAAAAAACAAGTTACCTATTAGGCATTGCATTAACCATTATTTTAGGTACGTTTTTGTATCAAAAATTTTGTTGCAATTGCGCTATGGAAATTCCATCTGGTACTACCGAAAAAGTAGTTCCTATCGAACAAGGAATTTCCAATTTAGTTCCTTTCAATATTAGAGGCTCTGGAATTGATTATCATTGCAATGATAATTTAAAATTTCTAACAGGCAGCTCTAATACTATTGTACCGGTAAGCGATTCCGTTTCTATAGGAATCGAAAAGTTAAAAACGTACTTGAGTATCAATCCGAATCAAAGAGTTTTGATTACAGGATATGCCACTTCTACAGAAAAAAACACCTCTACTTTCCCTAATCTAGGTTTTGCAAGGGCAGAAGACGTAAAAAATTATTTCGTATCAAAAGGCATGTTTGCAAAACAGTTTGACACCGATGGAATACTAAAAGATTCTTGGAAAATGGATGCCGACACTCTTTTGGGACCTGTTGCATTTGAATTACGCCAAACTGCTGTTGCTACTGGAGACGAATGGGCTGTACTAAAAGAAAAAATCAACGCCAGTCCCCTAATTCTCTATTTTAACACCAATAAATCCAACAACAAACTCGATGCCGAAGAGCGTCAAAAAGTAGCAGACATAGCCAATTACACCAGTCACATAACAGATGCAACTGTACTTGCCGTTGGTCACACTGATAATGTAGGCAATCCAGAAAGCAATAGAACTTTAGGTCAGCATAGAGCTGATTTTGCCAAAAGTTATTTAGCCAAAAACGGAATTGAATCTAATAGAATTGAAACTACTACAAAAGGCTCTGACGAACCTATTGCAGACAATACAACCCTCGACGGCAAAGCCAAAAACAGAAGAACCGTAATTACAATAAAATAATTAATCAAAAAAAAACAACTATTATGAACATACCATGTATCTTAATTCCTGCTTTTGTAGGGTTAATCTTAGCAATATTAGGTTACTTATTAGGAAAATTGTTTTCGAAAGGAGGAGACCATACAACATCGTTATCACTACAATCTGATTTGGATGCCTGTAGAGTCAATTCTAAAAGCTTATCGAGCAAGATAGCTACACTTGAAGCAGAATTAGCTTCTGTAAAATCTAGTATTTCTTCGAACGCAAACTCTTTTGTAGCTAAGACCAATTCTAACTTTTTGTTTGACGCTGCCTTGGCTGCTACTGTATTTGGCAAAAAAATAAAAGATAATGATTTGAAGATAATAGAGGGAATTGGACCGAAAATAGAAGAACTCTATCATCAAGCCAATATAAAAACCTGGCAAGACCTATCCGAAACCCCTTTGCAAAAATCTCAATCTATCCTTGATGCTGCTGGCGA
>JAYVGE010000368.1:0-18816 GCA_043772515.1 Flavobacterium sp.
GGTGACCATCACCGCCATGCCGTTAGTTTTATATCACTATAACCATCGGCGGGTATCAAATAGGTTTGTACATTGTTTTGTTTATCGTTTTTGCAGAAACGGGGCTTTTCGCTGGTTTTTTTCTTCCAGGAGATAGTTTGCTTTTTCTTTCTGGAATTTATAGCGGGGATCTTATAGCGAATCTTTTTGTTATAGAAAACGATTTTGTAAATGTTACTTTACTTGCGACCTTAGTTGCTATTGCTGGTATTCTGGGTAATATGATTGGCTATTGGTTCGGGGCAAAAAGTGGTTATTATCTGTTTAAAAAAGAAGATTCTTTCTGGTTTAAGAAAGAATATTTATTGCAATCTAAAGATTTCTTTGAAAAATATGGAGGGAAAGCAATTATTTTTGCTCGTTTCTTACCTATTTTCAGAACTTTTGCACCGATTGTAGCAGGAATTGTTTCGATGGATAAAAAGAGATTTATGTTTTTTAATATATTGAGCTCTTTTTTATGGTCGTTTATCCTAATTTTTGCAGGTCATTATTTGTACGGATTGTTCTTAGAAAAATTCAATATAGATCTAAAACACCATATTGAGTATATAATAATTATAATTGTTCTTATTACAACGATTCCGGTTTTGTTCAAGCTTTTGAAGAAAAACGTTCACTTGTAATTTTAATGGTTAATCAAAAAAAACAAATCATTGTCAGGAATCATTTCTTAGTAAAGGTTTTGAAATAAACCATGCAAAATTTAGCGAAGTTTTTTTTTCTTTTTCGAGACGAATTTTTTTTGAATAGTCTGGTTATTGAATGACTTTTCAACGAAGAAAAAGGGCAAAAGTAACGAGGCAAATTGTAGTTTTTTTTTGAATCATTTACTTATAGTTGTAAAGATTTAAATAGTCGATTTTTATGAGATTTTTTTTTCAATAGTTGATGGGGATTTAAAAGAACAATGTTTTTTTGCATTGTTCTGTGCGATTTATTTAGTTAATTTTTATACGATGACAACTCGTATTAGGTTGTATTACAGTTAATTGTTTTTTATTTTTTTAGACAATATAATTGTGATATAATTGTTGTTTTTTCTGCTTAAAAAAATATAATTAGATAATAAATAGTTTCTATATTTGCGATTTTAAATTAAGATATGATCAATAAATTTTTTAGAGATAGAATTACTATGGTAGTTTATCTAGTTTTAGCGGTATTCTATTTGTTCTCAGGAGCAGTAGATTCTTCTAAATTTGTTGATGACACCCCTTTTGTTACGAATTTAAAAAAAACATCCTCAGATTTTAGTAAATCAAAATCTGCTGTCATTTTCTCAGTATTCACAGATTATCAGGTAGGTGACGATATTGCAGACGAATTTGATGTAGAATATGATTTACAGGGCTTATACCCAAATTCAAAATTACTTTCCTTTATACTGGAAAAATCCAGTTTTTTAAACACACAGACTACCGTTTTAACAAAATGTAAGATCCCCTTTTATATTTTGTTTTGCAATTGGAAATTGCATCTTATGTCGAATTAGTATTTTATGTGAAATAATTTTTCAAAATAGATAATTACTCTTGTTCTTGAGTAGTTTTTATTTTGATTCTTACTAATTTATTCATTATTTAAAAAATGAAAAAGACCGAAATGGGTTTTGATGAACAATCTGTTCTTCATAGCCTGATGCATTATTTGCCTGCACAAGCGCCATTAAAGGACTTCGTGCACCATAATACCTTACATGCTTTTCAGCACAAAAAATTCTTTGAAGCCCTACATCATTCAGCCGAAATTTTTGGATATAAAACGTATTTGTCGCTAAATGATTTTAGAGATAGATACAACAAAAAGAAGATTAATTCAAAAGTGGTTAGTCAGGTGTTGTCAAAGAATAAAGGTGTCGAAAACCAGAGTGTTTGGCTGTATAAACTGCTTATAAAAGAGTATGATTTATCAAGTAATCCTAGAATAGGAAAACTTCGTTCTCATTGGAAATCAGTATACAAAATAAATTTAGACAAATTAGTGCATTCTTCTTTGTTTAGAGTGCTTTGTAGTTATTTAGATCAAGGAATTTCAACTTGGTCATTTCCTGTTCATAATGATGGGTTTTTATGTTCTATACGCGAGCTTGAAAAGTCTAGTTATGTGAGTTTGTTTAAAAAAGAACGTGCTAAGAAACTGTTATTAGATACTAGTTTGTCAATTACGGACTTATTGTATATTGTTGTGGGAGACGAATCCTATTTTGAATCCTATTTGTTTGATCAACAATTTTCGCATCCAGGATGGTCAGGTATGGTAGCTTCAATAGAGCATCAACCAGAATCGTTACTAGACAAAAGAGTTATTTCTTTAAAAGAAATGATTCATTTTGAGTTACTTTTAGAGATTGACGCTCTTGACGAAAAATTTGGTCTCAACTGGGTGCCTCTTAGTCAAAGGGTCAGCGCGGTACCTCTTAAATTATTCTCTGCAATTCACTATGATGAGCTTTATGAGGTGTTGTCACTTTGGCAAGAATCCTTTGAATGGACATTATATGATCAAGTTTTGTTTGGGATAAAAGCCAATAAAAAGAAAGTGAAAGCTATTGAAGGGCAAGCTAGTTTTCAGGCTCTTTTTTGCATGGATGACCGCGAATGTTCTTTTCGAAGAAATGTAGAGAAAATAGATAAGAAAGCTGAAACTTTTGGCTTTGCAGGCTTTTTTAATGTTGAATTCTTCTATCAGCCTATAGACGGGAAGTTTTATACTAAACTTTGTCCTGCTCCTGTTACACCAAAATATTTGATAAAAGAGATCGGAACTTCGAAGAAAAGAGAAACCGATATTCATTTTAATAAATATTCGCACACGTTATTGCCAGGTTGGATCATCTCTCAAACTTTGGGGTTTTGGTCAGCTTTTCGTTTGTTTGTTAATGTTTTTAAGCCGACAATGACTCCTGCTACAAGCTCGTCTTTTCGTCATTTAGACAAGAATGCGAAGCTTACAATCGAATATAATGATGAGTTTCCTTCAGAAAACGATCTGCAAGTCGGATTCAAATTTGATGAAATGGCCGATAGGTTAGAAGGTATGCTGAGAACCATTGGTTTGCTAGAAAACTTCTCGTCATTAATTTATTTGGTAAGTCACGGTGCAACAAGTGTCAACAATACACATTATGCGGGATATGATTGTGGAGCCTGTTGTGGTAGACCAGGGTCGGTAAATGCCAAGGTGATGGCGCATATTGCAAATGACAAAAATGTTAGAGCATTACTTGTTTTGAGAGGGATTATAATTCCTGAATGCACTCAGTTTGTAGCTGCACTTCATGACACAACTCGTGATGACATTGTCTTTTATGATGAAGATTTAGTTTCTAATGCAAACAAAGATGGTCATCAGCAAAATACAGCTACTTTTTTGACTGCCTTGGATTTGAATGCTAAAGAACGTTCTCGAAGATTTGACTCTATCGATTCTAGTGATACTGTAGCAAATATCCACGAAAAAATTCGCCGTCGTTCGGTTTC
Organism: Flavobacterium sp.; assembly: GCA_043772515.1. Classification (GTDB taxonomy): domain Bacteria; phylum Bacteroidota; class Bacteroidia; order Flavobacteriales; family Flavobacteriaceae; genus Flavobacterium. The sequence goes on from JAYVGE010000368.1 coordinate 3,522, forward strand.
TTTATTCGAGCCAAGACCCGAATTAAATCATGCTACCAATGCTATGTGTGTGGTAGGTAGAAGGGCTTTGTCTAAAGAATTATTCTTAGATCGACGTTCGTTTATGAATTCGTATGATTATAGTACAGATCCCGAAGGAGCGTATTTGTTTGGGATTTTGAAGGCGGTAGCTCCTGTTGGAGGTGGTATAAATTTAGAGTATTATTTCTCTAGAGTTGACAATCATAAATTGGGTGCTGGAACAAAATTACCCCATAATGTAATGGGACTTCTGGGAGTTGCTAATGGTATCGATGGTGATTTGAGACCTGGTTTGCCAAGTCAGATGATAGAAGTTCATGATCCTGTTAGACTATTGGTAATAGTAGAGCATTATCTTGAAATTGTGGTAAAAACAATTACTAAAACTCCAGATACCTACGAATGGTTTAGGAACGAATGGGTAAAACTCGTAGTGGTACATCCAGAAACCAAGGTGTTGTATGCTTTCGAAAATGAAAAATTCGAAGTTTATGAAACCATTCAAGATAAAATTTGCAGTATTGACGTTGAGTCAAGAATAGCTGAAAATTATAAAGAAAATCTTCCAATCAATATACTTAACTAAAAAATAGAAAAGATGAATTTGTTTTTGCAATTCTTTTTATTACTGCCTTTTTTTGGTTTCGTAATAAGTTTAATAATTCCTTCAAAAAAGGAATCGGTTATTTCTTCGGTGGCTTTTTTGGCAGTGCTATTACAGTTGTTGGCTCTTATAGGGTTTACTATAGTTTGGTTTCTTGGAGGAGCCAGACATTTGGACCTAAAAGAAATTACCTTAATGAAAACCTTGGATTATGAGTTTTTTATAGACTTTTATTTCGATAAAGTTTCGGCTGTTTATTTAATTATTGGGGCGTTGTTAACCTTTATGGTAACTACTTATTCTAGATATTATCTGCATAGAGAAGAAGGTTATAAACGTTTTTTTAATACCGTTTTGTTCTTTTTCTTTGGATACAATTTGGCTATTTTATCAGGTAATTTTGAAACTCTTTTTGTAGGGTGGGAAATCATCGGAATTTCGTCTTTCTTACTAATTGCTTTTTATAGAAATAGGTATTTGCCTGTAAAAAATGCTGTAAAAGTATTCTCAATTTATCGAATTGGGGATATAGGTATTATTTTGGCAATGTGGGCAAGCCACCATTTGTGGCATGAGAATATCACTTTTATGAAATTAAATAATTACGAGTTGGTGCATGAGCATTTACTAAGTCATTCGTTTATAGGAGTTTTTATTTCTTTTGCTATAGTCTTAGCAGCAGCTGCCAAATCAGCACAATTGCCTTTTTCGTCATGGTTGCCTCGTGCCATGGAGGGACCAACGCCTTCTAGTGCTATTTTTTATGGCTCGCTTTCGGTACATTTAGGCTTGTTTCTGATGTTGAGGACTTTTCCTTTTTGGGAACATCAAATTTCGGTGCGAGTAGCTATTGTATTAATGGGTTTGGTGTCAAGTAGCATGGCCTCGTTGATGGCAAGGGTTCAATCCTCTGTCAAAAGTCAAATCGCCTATGGCTCTATAGCTCAGATTGGCTTGATTTTTATAGAAATTGCCCTAGGTTTCGATAATTTAGCTTTAGTACATATTGCAGGAAATGCCTTTTTACGTACTTACCAACTATTGGTTTCTCCATCTGTTGTAAGTTATTTAATAAGAGAACAGTTTTATACTTTTAAATCTAAAACGGCTACTATAGAAGATAGTTTGCCAAAAAGAGTAGAATATTCCTTGTATATTTTGAGTTTGAAAGAATTTAAGTTAGAGAGCTTTATGGATGTTTTTTTGTGGCAACCTCTAAAAAACATAGGGAAAAAATTCGATTTTTTGACTCTAAAGTTATTGTATCTACTGTTTATTCCAATCTATGTTTTGGGTATTTTCTCTTTTTTGTATAAAGATAAAATTCCAGTTCAGATTATAGCGAATCTGCCAGAAACTTTTGCGTTCATAGGTTTGATTTTAATTTTCAAATCATTTTCAGAACGGAACAGTCCATTTATTGCTTGGGTCTTGATTATTATGAATTATTTCTGGATTTCACTCGCTATTTCCTTTAACGATTCAGTAACCAAGGTTGAGTTAATAGTTTATTTGTCAGGAATTTTAGTGGCTGGTACTATCGGTTATTTGGCATTGTTGAGATTAAATAAAGAAGAAGAGAGTATCAGTCTGAATCAATATTTAGGACACTCTTATGAACATCCAAAATTTGCTTTTTTCTTTTTGATTGCTGTTCTGGGAGTTGTAGGGTTTCCGATAACAACAACCTTTGTCGGAGTAGATATTATTTTTAGCCATATCAAAAGTGATCAGATTCTTTTGGCTCTATTTGTATCCTTGAGTTTTATTATTGCTGGTATTTCTGGAATACGAATTTACGCTAGGTTGTTTCTAGGGCCACATTCAAAAACATATCATACATCATCTTATCCTTCATCTTAAATTATAATTAATAAAATTTTAAAAATTAATATATGTCATTAAACAAAAAATATATACCTGCTGACGGATTAGCAGGACTTAAAGAGAATTTCAAAACAGATGCTATTTCTGGTTTTATTGTTTTTTTATTAGCACTTCCATTGAGTTTAGGAATTGCCAAAGCGTCGGCATTCCCACCTATAATGGGGTTAATTACGGCTATTATAGGCGGATTATTGGTTAGCTTTTTTATGGGTTCTCGATTAACTATCAAAGGACCTGCAGCTGGATTGATTGTTATTGTTGCTGGTTCGGTTGCCGAGTTAGGCGGAGGAAACGAGGTGCACGGTTGGCATTTGGCTTTGGGAGCAATGGTCTTTGCTGCTTTGTTTCAGATTTTATTCGGAGTCTTAAAATTGGGTAGGTTAGCAGATTTCTTTCCACTATCTGCAATTCATGGTATGCTTGCGGCTATTGGAATTATTATTATTGCCAAACAAATACCTGTGCTTCTAGATGTCGATCCAGCTATGACTAAAGGAGTTAGCCCTTTTGGATTAATAGGTAAAATCCCAGATTTTATAGCCAATCTAGATCCTAAAGCAACAGCTATTGGTTTGATTAGTTTAGTTATCATGATGGGTTGGCCTTATATAAAAAACAGTTATATTAAAATGATACCTGCTCCTTTAGTGGTTTTGTTATTTGCTATTCCGGCCAGTATCGGACTGAATTTTAAAGTTGAAGAACCTCAATATGCATTAGTACATATCGGTAATTTATTGGATAACATTCATGTAAATGTTGATTTTTCTGGAATTTATCAAACCAGTGTTTTTATAAAATATGTAGTTATGTTTGCTTTAGTAGGCTCTTTAGAGTCACTATTAACAGTTAAAGCAGTTGATTTGCAAGATCCTTTTAAGAGGAAATCGAATACAAACAAGGACTTGATTGCTATAGGAATAGGGAACACCGTTTCTGCAGTTTTAGGTGGATTACCAATGATTTCTGAAGTTGCTCGTAGTTCGTCAAATGTTAATAATGGTGCAAAAACACGTTGGGCAAATTTCTTTCATGGTTTCTTTATTTTGGCTTTTGTTATTCTTGCAGCTCCAATTATAGAGCTTATTCCTAATGCGGCATTGGCCGCGATGTTAATTACTGTAGGGATTAAATTGGCACATCCTAAAGAATTTATCCACACTTTTGATATAGGAAAAGAGCAATTAGCTATTTTCTTAACAACAATTTTCTTTACTTTGTTCGAAGATCTATTGGTCGGTATTGCAGCTGGTATTGTTCTAAAAATGATAATTCACTTGTTTAATGGCACTCCAATCTCATCTTTTTTTAAAGCTCCTACACAAGTCTCGTTTGAAGGGAATAATTATTTGATTGAAATTGATAAAGCGGCCATTTTTACAAATTTCTTAGGTATTAAAAGAAAGTTAGACGAAATTCCTTCTGGTTTTAATGTTGTAATAGATTTACAAAAAACAAAATTAGTTGACCATTCTGTCATGGAAAGTTTGCATCACTTTAAAGATGCTTATGAACTTAATGGCGGAAAAGTAAGAATTAAGGGGTTAGAAAAACACAAACCTCTTTCAGGACACAAGTTTGCTTCAAGAAAAAATGAAATCATACTAAAATAATCTAAGATGAAATGTTTTAAGATGATTTTACCAACATTTATGTTATTGGTACTGTTTTTTTGTAGTCAAAAAAGCAAGGCGCAGGATTTTATGAAAGATCGAAAATTTTACCTAAACCAAGACGGTTCAAACTATTTTAAACTTACCGGTTTGGCTCAAATTTGGGCTCGAGAATTGGATTATAACCCAGGATCTATAATTTTTGGAAATCCAAAGAGCTCTGGAGCCGATATCGGAATCAGGCGAATTAGAGTACAGTTATATGGGCAATTGACGGATAGAGTTTTTTTTTACACCCAAATAGGACAAAATAACATGAACTCTATTTCTGATAGAAAAGTAGGTTTTTTTGTTCACGATGTATTGGGAGAGTATGTAATTGATAAGACAAAAATGTCTATTGGAGCAGGTTTGAGTGCATGGAGCGGATTGTCTCGTTTCTCGGCCTCCTCTGTTGGATCTATAATGGGAATTGATTTGCCGTTGTTTATGGAAGCTACTAATGATGTGACCGACCAATTTGGAAGAAAATATTCGGTTTATGTCAAAGGGAAGTTAGGTAAATTAGACTATAGAATTGCTTTTGCACAGCCAATGGCAATACAAAAGTCGGATGGGTATAGTGCCGTAACTGCCATTGGTGCTAATTCTTCTTTTTCTTCAGAAAGTCCTAATTTTCAATACGATAGTTATTTTCAGTACCAATTTAAGGAGCAAGAAAGTAACGGGATGCCTTACGCAACAGGAACTTATTTAGGTAAGAAAACGGTATTTAATATTGGGGTGGGGTGTATTTATCAGAAGGATGCTATGTGGCATTTAGATGCGGATAAAAATACAATTCATTCAAATATGGCTCATTTTGCTGCCGATGTGTTTTATGATGCTCCAATTGGAAAAAAGGGGGCAGCCGTTAGTTTTTATGGCAATGTCACTCATTACGATTTTGGGAACGATTATATCAGAAACGCTGGGCCGATTAATCCAGCAAATGGGAGTAACGATTTGACAGTTCTTAACGGAGGCGGAAATAAATTTCCCGCTTACGGAACAGGAACTATTTTGTATGCGCAATTGGGGTACAAATTAAAAGATGATTTAATTGGTAAAACGGAATTGATGCCTTATGCGTCTGTACAACATGCCAATTATAATCGATTAAACCAATCGATGAATTACTATGATGTGGGTGTAAACTGGATTTTGGCAGGACAGACTTCTAAGTTTACATTGTCTTATCAGAACAGGCCTGTCTATAATATAGCGGGTGATTTAATGGATCGTAAAGCTGCGATTTTGGTTCAATACCAAGTGTTCTTAAACTAAAATACAACAAAAATAAAAAATCCGTCAAGAAGTAATTCGAGACGGATTTTTTTTGTATTAAATCTTAAGACTTTATTTAATTACATCATTCCAGGCATGCCACCACCCATTGGGTTTCCTCCAGCATGCTCTTCTTTAATGTCTATCAAAGCACATTCTGTTGTTAGTATCATTCCTGCTACAGAAGCTGCGTTTTCTAAGGCGATACGAGTTACTTTTTTAGGGTCTATAATACCTGCTGTTAGCATGTCTACATATTCGTCTGTTTTGGCATTGTATCCAAAATCTCCAGAACCTTCCGATACTTTTGCAACCACTACAGAACCTTCGAGACCTGCATTTTCTACAATAGTTCTTAATGGTGCTTCGATGGCACGAGCTATAATTTGTATACCCGTTTTTTCGTCTGCGTTCTCTGTTTGGATTGCGCTAAGAGCCGATTTTGCTCTAAGTAACGCGACTCCACCTCCGGCAACAATTCCTTCTTCAACGGCAGCACGAGTAGCGTGAAGGGCATCATCAACACGGTCTTTTTTCTCTTTCATTTCTACTTCAGAAGCAGCTCCAACATAAAGGACCGCAACGCCTCCTGCCAATTTAGCCAAACGTTCTTGCAATTTTTCTTTGTCATAATCAGAAGTTGTAGCCTCCATTTGACCTTTAATTTGGTTGACACGGTTTTTGATCATATCCGCTTCGCCAGCACCACTTACAATAGTAGTGTTATCTTTGTCGATAGTTACTCTTTTTGCAGTACCCAACATTTCTAGAGTAGTGTTTTCTAAAGTGTATCCTCTTTCTTCAGAGATTACAGTTCCTCCAGTCAAGATTGCGATATCTTCAAGCATTGCTTTTCTTCTGTCTCCAAAACCAGGTGCTTTAACAGCAGCAATTTTCAAGGCACCACGCAATTTGTTTACTACCAATGTCGATAAGGCTTCGCCATCAACATCTTCTGCAATAATCAATAATGGTTTTCCAGTTTGTGCGATTGGCTCCAAAACTGGCAATAATTCTTTCAAAGAAGAAACTTTTTTGTCGTACAAAAGGATGTAAGGACTTTCTAGTTCTACTTCCATTTTTTCTGGATTGGTAACAAAATAAGGAGACAAATAACCTCTGTCAAACTGCATGCCTTCTACAACGTCTACATACGTGTCTGTCCCTTTGGCCTCTTCTACTGTGATTACCCCTTCTTTTCCTACTTTTGCGAAAGCATTAGCGATTAACTCTCCAATCACTTCGTCGTTGTTGGCAGAGATAGAAGCAATTTGTTTTATTTTTTCAGAATCGCTTCCTACTACTTTAGCTTGTTTAGCTAGGTCGGCTACAATAGCCTCAACCGCTTTGTCAATACCGCGTTTCAAATCCATTGGATTGGCTCCAGCAGCAACGTTTTTTAAGCCTTCTTTTACAATAGCTTGTGCCAAAACAGTAGCAGTTGTAGTTCCGTCTCCAGCTAAATCATTGGTTTTTGAAGCGACTTCTTTTACCATTTGAGCCCCCATGTTTTCTAATGGGTCTTTCAATTCAATTTCTTTGGCTACCGTAACACCATCTTTGGTTACGTTGGGTCCGCCAAAAGATTTTCCGATAATTACGTTACGTCCTTTTGGTCCTAGCGTTACTTTTACTGCATTTGCCAATGCATCAACTCCACGTTTTAATCCGTCACGTGCTTCAATATCAAATTTTATATCTTTTGCCATCTTGTGTCTATTTGTTTAATCGTTAATTCGTTAATTTGATTTAGATAATTGCAAGAATATCGTCTTCACGCATAATCAAATAATCAGTTCCTTCCAATTTTAGTTCAGCTCCTGCATATTTTCCGTAAAGAACGGTATCCCCAACTTTTACAGTCATTGTGTGGTCTTTTGTCCCGTTTCCTACAGCAACGACAGTTCCTTTTTGTGGTTTTTCTTTAGCGGTGTCTGGAATAAAAATGCCCGAAGCCGTTTTGGTTTCAGCTGCTACTGGTTCGATAAGAACTCTGTCTGAAAGCGGTTTTATGTTTAAAGCCATAATAGTATGTTTTATGTTATTTATATGATTGCTAATGTGATTTCAGAAATTGTGCCATCCTCGTAGAACTGACAATTTTTCTTAAAAAAAATGCCAGCTTTGACAGGCTGGCATTTAGATTATTTGGGTAGGAATTATTTTGCTGGGTTTGTCGCTGCAGGTGCGTTTTGTACTGGTGCAGGAGTTTTTGGTACTACCGTTTCTATTTTGTCTATTATTTTAGAATCGGTACCATTTAATGTGCCTGTAAAACTTAGACTAGAAAGTAAAATAAGGGCAATAAGTACGGTTGCTAATGTCCAAGTGCTTTTGTCTAAAAAATCAGTTGTTTTTTGAACTCCACCTAGCATTTGAGAACCACCTACAGTTGATGATAAACCACCACCTTTAGGGTTTTGAACCATTATAACTACGATCAATAGAAAACATACTATTGTGATTAAAACTAAAAAAATTGAAAACATACTATTTATTATTAATTGTTATTTTGTAAAATTTTAATGTCCGAGATACGGTTCGCAAAGAAACTACTTTTTTCTGGATATTTCAAAATTAATATTTCATAAGCTTGAATCGCTTTTTGATATTTTTTTTGTTCCAAATAAACTCTCGCCAAAGTTTCGGTCATCAAAGAGGAGTTGTCTTCTTTATTTACCTCCAAATTTACGATAGGAACAACACCATGTTTTACTTGTGGAATTTTTGGGCTGGTCTCAATAAATTTATCAATTAGTTTTGCTTTTTTCTTCTTGTCTTCATCGATTGGTAGCAAAATGGGTTCGTTTGTGGGTTGGTCTTGGTTTGTCTCTCTCTTTATCGGTTGGGTTCGGGAGATTTGAAGCCATTCTTGAAAAGAGTGTTTTTCGTTTTTAGAAAAATCCAATGGTTTGCCGATATCTAGTTTTTCTTCGACAATTTTAATCTCCTTTTCTTCTGGGCTTTTAGGAACTTGATTTTCTATTACTGCTGTTACTATTGGAGAAGCTTCTTTAATAGAGGTTAGAATCGATTGCTCTAAGGTGTTCGATTTTGGTTCCATCTTTTTCGGTTCTCCGATTATTTCGCTATCTACGACAATAATGTCGAGAAGTTCGAGTGCTTTTTTGTCGTAAAGCGCATGATGAATAGCAACAAAATTATCTGAGGTGATAAAATCAAAAAGAACGGTTCTGTCGGTGGTGTGTGCAGCTGTTACTTTTAAAGCATAATTATATCTAAAACTATTTTCGTTGTAAAGTCCTTTTAGTCGTAAAGCTCTGGCGCTTTGAAAATAGGGAAATTCATCCAATACATTGCCTAATGTAACGGTTTGTTTCTCTCCAACGGAATCGGGATTGTTAATTAAATAGGTATAATCGGTTACGTTCATTTTAGATTTTAGATTTTGGATTTTAGAATTCAGAATTCAGTTCCAGAGATTTTGGAATCCGATTTCAAAAAAAATAATCAATCCATAAAAAAAGTTATTAAAAAAGCGATATCTTTTCTGTAAACAGGATGCTAATTGCTAGCGGTGTACTGAAAACTGATTTTTACCATTTGGCTAGTGATTCATTAAAGATGTCTTGTGTTATTCTTTCAAAAATTTCTTTCAATGCTGTACTCAAAGTGGGGCCTACAAGTTGTTGTGAGGCAGGATAATCATAATAGAATTCGAATATTTTTTCGAAATTGTCAGTCTCTTTGTTTTTGTTGCTAAAACGAACATTAATTCGAATTTTCAATCTGTTTTGTGATGCTTGCTGATCGGCTGTTGCAGTCATGGGACTAATTCTGTAATCGACTATTTCTCCTTCGTAGGTTAAGTCGGCTCCGTTTTTGGTGAGATTCAGATTGGTTTGATTCTGAATCAGATCTTGCAATTCTAGCGTAAAATTTCTGTCGATACCGGGCTCGATTAATTCTGCATTATTTTGAAAAAAATTGACTTGAAAGGTTTTTGCATCGATTTTTCCTGTCCCAGTAAAGTTGTAAACCGAACAACTGCTCAATGCAAATAGGGAAATTAATGCCAGTATATAGGTTATTTTTTTTATTTTAAATTTTAAAAACATAAAGGTATTTGTTTTTTTATTTGGGTTTATAAATCGAACTGCTTAATTTTTCGGTACAAAGTTCGTTCTGAAATTCCCAATTCATCGGCAGCGGCTTTTCGTTTTCCTTTGTTTTTTTCTAATGATTTTTTTATCATTTCGATTTCTCGCTGCTCTAGTTTTAGAATTTCCTCCTCTTCGACAGTTTCGGCAAAAAGATAATTATCGTCGGTATCTTGGTAGATTTCGTCTTCATTGTTTTGTGTTGTCATCAAAGCAGTTCTTGGCTCTTCTTCAAAATCGATTTCGCTATCTTCTTCTTTCGAACCGTATATTTTTGTAATCAATGATTTATTGGTTTCTTGCACTTTTGTACTGCCGTTTTGCATCAATTCTAAGGTTAGCTTCTTTAAATCATGTAGATCACTTTTCATATCAAAAAGCACTTTGTACAGGATTTCTCTTTCGGTATTAAAATCGCTATCGTTTTTCTTGTCTTTTATTACCGATGGCAAATTACTTCCTTCTTGAGGTAGGTAGGATTGTAGGGTTGTTGCCGAAATCTCGCGATTAGTTTCTAAAACAGAGATTTGTTCGGCGACGTTTCGTAGTTGACGGATGTTTCCGCTCCAACGAAATTTTTGCAAAATAAAAACAGCATTGTCTTCTAGTTTCAAAGGGGGCATCTTGTATTTGTGCGCAAAATCGGAAGCGAATTTTCTAAACAATAAATGAATGTCTTCTTTTCTTTCGCGTAGCGGAGGCAAGGTAATATCGACAGTGCTGAGACGATAATACAGATCTTCTCGAAACTTTCCTTTTTCGATAGCGTTAAAAAGATTTACGTTTGTGGCAGCTACAATTCGAACATTTGTTTTCTGTACTTGAGAGGAGCCGACTTTTATAAATTCGCCATTTTCTAATACACGCAGTAATCGAACTTGAGTTGTTAGAGGCAATTCGCCCACTTCGTCAAGAAAAATAGTACCGCCATCTGCTACTTCAAAATAACCTTCACGGGTATTGGTTGCGCCAGTAAATGCTCCTTTTTCATGTCCGAACAGTTCGCTGTCAATTGTTCCTTCTGGAATAGCGCCGCAGTTTACGGCAATGTATTTTCCGTGTTTACGGTGCGAAAGAGAGTGAATTATCCTCGGAATGTTTTCTTTTCCTACACCACTTTCTCCTGCTACCAATACCGAAATGTCTGTAGGGGCAACCTGAATGGCTTTTTCTATCGCACGATTAAGCTTCGGGTCATTCCCGATAATCTCAAAGCGTTGTTTTATTGCTTGAACTGTATCCATATTATTATTGCGAGGAGTTGCGAGGCACGAAGCAAAGCAATTTTATTAGGGTTGTTTTTTTGCCACGAATTTCACGTATTGGCCACGAATTTTTTTAATTTCAAATAATTTCTAAAGAACAATTCTTTTATGTTGAAGTGTTTTAATGTTGAAATTTGCAATTATTCCAATTGGACTAATGTGGTTTTGTGTTTGAGTAATGTTGTCGCGGATGATTTCTTTTGTCTCTTTAATTTTAAATATGATTTCATCATAAACTACAAAATCTACATACTATTTATGTGCAATATTATGTCCTTTGTAATTTATAGAATATGGTTTCTCTCTCTCATATGGTATATTATTCAGTTTGAATTCAATTTCTAATGCGTCTTTGATATATAACTTCGGACAAACCTTCTCCTAAAGTATTGTAAACTGCCATAGACAACCCGATGATTTTGAAGGATTTTTTTTTGCCGCTATTAAACGAGTTACTGCGAATTAATTAAATTTAAAATTAAAAAAAATCGTGTTCAATTCGTGTAATTTTATCTAATTTTTTTTAAAATTCGTTTTCTTTCTGCGTCTTGGCTTTAGTCAATCCGTGTCATTTGCGTTTTATCGACAACGCTTTCGTCAGTTAGCAACTCTTTGTCAAAGTCTCCAACCACTTTTTTTAAATTCGTGGCTAAATTTTTTCTAATTCATATCACTCAAACCAACTGCTTCCCCTTTTAATGTTGCAGAAGTACATGAAGTGATTTTTACGTTGACAAAGTCACCCATTTTGTAGTTTTCTTTTGGAAAAACCACCGTTATGCTTTGAGAATTTCTTCCAGAGTATTCTTCGGTAGATTTTTTAGAAACTTTTTCTACCAGAACTTCTACCGTTTGTCCGATAAATTCTTCCGAACGAAACCAAGCATGTTTTTGCTGTAAATCGACAATTTCTTGTAGTCTTCTAGCTTTGGTTTCTTCGGGAATGTCATCTTTCATTTTTCTACCCGCCAAGGTGCCAGGGCGTTCGGAATAGCTGTACATGTAGCCAAAATTATATTTTACATATTCCATCAAACTCAGGGTGTCTTTGTGGTCTTCTTCGGTTTCTGTAGGGAAGCCAGTAATCATATCTTGAGAAACAGACGTATTTGGAAGGATAGTTCTGATTTTGTCAATCAAAGTCATATATTCTTCTCTGGTGTGCAAACGATTCATTTCTTTCAAAATTCGATTGCTTCCCGATTGAACGGGTAGATGAATGTGATTGCAAATATTAGTGTGTTTTGCAATCACATGCAAAATGCTTTCGTGCATATCCTGAGGATTTGATGTCGAGAATCGAATACGCATCTTTGGGAAACTAGTAGCGACCATTTCTAGTAATTGATCAAAATCGACAGCGGTTGCTTTTTGCATTTCGGTTGCATCGGCAAAATCTTTTTTCAAACCACCACCGTACCACAAAAAGCTATCGACATTCTGACCCAAAAGCGTAATTTCTTTAAATCCTTTGTTCCATAAATCCTGAATTTCTTTTATAATACTTTGCGGTTCGCGACTACGTTCCCGTCCGCGGGTAAAAGGCACTACGCAAAACGTACACATGTTGTCGCAACCTCGAGTAATCGAAACGAGTGCAGTAATGCCATTACTCATTAATCGTATAGGCGAAATATCTCCGTAAGTTTCCTCTTTGGATAAAATTACGTTGATGGCATCTCGACCTTCTTCTACTTCACTTAGTAAATTTGGTAAATCCTTGTAGGCATCGGGGCCTACAACTAGGTCTACAATTTTTTCTTCTTCCAAGAACTGACTCTTCAAACGCTCTGCCATACAGCCCAAAACGCCTACTTTCATCTTCGGATTAATACGTTTTACAGCATTGTACTTTTCTAAACGTTTGCGTATCGTTTGTTCTGCTTTGTCTCGAATCGAACATGTATTGACCAAAACCAAATCGGCTTCTTCTAGAATTTGGGTTGTATTATAACCATTGTTTGATAAAATGGAAGCGACAACTTCGCTGTCAGAAAAATTCATCGCACAGCCATAACTTTCTATAAATAGTTTCTTGGTGTTCTCGGGTCTCAATTCTAGAACAAGACTTTCGCCTTGTTTGCTTTCTTCAATAATCTTTTCCATCGTGTATTTTCAAAGCGCAAAGATAATGTAATTCTAATAAATATGACAAGATGTCAGATTAAGTATTAACAATGTTTTGTGTTTTAAACTGGATGTAAAAAAAAACTCTCTTTTATACCAAAAGAGAGTTTTAGTTAACAAATTAAATAAAGTTTAGAATAGATTAATGACCAACTGTACTCTTGCAATTTTATTTGCAGGATTCCACATTGCAGTTGCAAAAACGGGTAATTTATAATTAAATACCGAAATGTCTTTGGTTGCTTTTATTCCTGTGTTTACAATGTCGAAACTGCTTTCGGTCTTGCTTGTGTATAAATGTTTTTTCCCATCAATTGCAAATCCAGCCCCCATAAAAAGATTTAGGTTTACTTTTTGGTTTCTGATAATGGGGTAGCTTACTTCTATATAAGTTGAGTATTTGCTTTTAGAATCGTTGTTTTTGTCTAATTCACGATCAGTTATGCCACTGTAAAGTAATACGTCTGCTTCTACTCTTAACGGAAATGATTCAGGGAAACGGTATGAAGTTCTTAAATCAATAAGGTGTGTAGTTGTAAGCTTGTCGTAATTAAAAACGGTAGGCTTTTCAATTCCAGTAGTATTAAACAAATCCCATAATCCGATTGATAAGTTGTTTTTTTGATATTGAATATAATAGTTTATCTCGCGATATTTTCCGTCAAATCCTGCTCCACCCCAAATTCCAACGGTAAAATTTTGTCCTTCATTTAAGGCGTAATGAATGTTTCCTGTAGCGGTCATGCCGTCATTAATGACAAGTCCTCTCCATAAATGGCTGGTTGCTAGTCCTGCATTGAAGTCTAAGCGAGATTGTTTTGAGTTTTCTGTTGCAATGGAACTGCTATCTGTAACTGTTGTTTTTTGGGCGTATCCAGTTAGCCCTATAATTAAAATTATAGAGGGAAATAGTATTTTTTTCATGATTTTTCTATTGATTTATGATGATGGTATTAAATTAGTGCCATATACAATAATGCCGCCAAACTGGCTCCTATGATTGGTCCTACAACCGGAATCCAAGCATAATTCCAATCGCTACTGCCTTTTAGAAGTAATGTGTGTATAATACGTGGGCCTAAGTCTCTTGCTGGATTAATGGCGTAACCGGTAGTGCCTCCTAGGGACAGTCCAATTGCCCATACCAGAATTGCAACTGGTAAGGCACCAATAGAGCCGAGTCCAATTTTAATGTCTGTAACTGTGCTCATGCTGAGTTCTGGGCCAGTAAGATAGAAAATTACGAAAACAAGGACAAATGCTCCGATGATTTCGCCAATCATGTTTGAAAAGGTGTTTCTGATTGCTGGTCCTGTGCTGAAACAAGCAAGTTTTCCGCCTTCATCCTCAGTAATAGCAAAATGGTCTTTATGAAATAGCCAGACTAAGAATGCACCAGACATAGCTCCAATAAGCTGTGCAATTATGTATAAAGTGACTTGGCTCCAAGCAAATTTTCCTGCTATAGCTAGTCCAATGGTAACAGCAGGATTTAAGTGCGCTCCACTAATAGGTCCTGCGACTGTTACTGCAATGAAAACCGCAAATGCCCAACCGGCAGTAATAACAATCCAACCAGAATTATTTCCTTTTGTTCCTGTAAGTACTACGTTTGCAACTACTCCGTTACCTAATAAAATAAGGAGCATGGTGCCTATGATTTCTGCTATAAATGGTGTCATGTTTTGTGTTTTTATGATTTTACAATTTAATCTTCGATCCAGTTAGAAGCACGTCCAACGGCTTTGTCCCAGTTTTTTACTAGTTTGTCTACTTCTGTTTTTGGTTTTTCTGGAGAAAACACACGATCAATAGACCATTGTTGTTGTAAATCATCTACACTTTTCCAATATCCTACAGCTAAGCCAGCTAAATAGGCAGCGCCTAATGCTGTTGTCTCTAATGTTTTAGGTCTGATTACTTTAAATCCAAAAATATCAGATTGAAATTGCATCATCAGATTATTTGCTGCTGCACCTCCGTCTATTCTTAATTCGGTTCCTTTTTTGCCAAAATCGGCTTCCATTGATTTTACCAAATCATAAACTTGGTAAGCAATTCCTTCTAGGGTAGCACGAGCAATATGAGCATTTGTTGTCCCTCTTGTAATACCTAGAATTGCTCCTCTTGCGTACTGATCCCAATGTGGGGATCCTAAACCGGTTAAAGCGGGTACAAAATAAACGCCTCCATTGTCTGGAACGCTTGCTGCTAAAGCTTCAATTTCGTCGGCAGAATCAATCATTTTAGCGCCGTCTCGTAGCCATTGTACTGCTGCTCCTCCTACAAAAACGCTTCCTTCTAAGGCATAAGTTGTTTTCCCATTAATTT
>JAYVGE010000369.1:0-6900 GCA_043772515.1 Flavobacterium sp.
CATACCAAAACCCAATCCTACTACCGAAAATTGAAGTAAAAATTGAGTTGCTTTATGATTTAAATGCAAAAAGGGATGTCCAGAAATATTAGCAATTACCAGACCCAAAAGCAAAGCTATTGGGGGAGAAACAAACGGGAATAAGCACACTAGAAGTACTAAGGTAAAAACAATTTGGTTGGTTTTTATATTATTTATACAGAAATTCGAGCTGTTTTTATCTATTATTTTTTGATTCGTTTTCATTATACAAGTGTTGAGTTATTATGCTACAAAGATCCTTACTTAATAGAAGAATTCCCAATTGTAAAAAACAATCTACTATAACTTTAAATTATAATGACTCGACATATTTCTAATAAACAACTCCGATAGCAAATCCCTTTTTCCTTGTAAAGTAATGCTATAAAAATAGCGTTCAATTACTAAGCCCTTAATATCTATAATCGATAACTCCCCGTTTTTCAATTCTTTTTCTATAGCGTGAATCGAAATAAAAGCCACACAGTTGGAGTTCATTAAATACGATTTGATACTTTCGGTACTACCTAACTGCATTTCGATATTTAATTCTGATCGTTTTACAGCAAAAGGTTTTAAAGCATATTCAATAACTTCAAGTGTTCCAGAACCCTGTTCTCGCATCAAAAAACGCATGCACTTGAGATCTTTTTGAGTTATGGTTTCTTTATTTAAAATAGGATTTTGACCGTTACAAACTAGTACCAGTTCGTCTTTTAAAAAAGGAATATACTTAATCGATTTGTTTTTAGACTGTCCTTCAACAATACCAATTTCTATTTCTTTATTCAAGAGTGCCTTTTCTATTTGCTCGGTATTTCCGTTGAGCAAACTCACTTTTACGTCTTGCATTTTTTGATGAAATCGTGCCAAAAGTGGTGGAATTATGTATTGAGAAATGGTTGTACTCGCTCCCAACCGCAACAATCCTTGACGCTGATTGATAAGTGTACTCATGTCAAAATCGATGTCTCTGTAAATTTCGAATATGTTTTTGACATGACTCAGCAACACCTCGCCAGCGGCTGTCAAAACAATTTTTGAACCATTTCTTTCAAAAAGCTTGATTTTATATTGCTCTTCTAATTCCTGAATATGCTTAGAGACAGCTGGTTGCGTGATAAATAACTCTGTTGCCGATTTGGTAAAACTCAATCTTGTGGCAACCGTATAAAAAACTTTTAGTCTAAAATCCATGGTTTTTTGATTAAGTTTAATAGTTATTGGTTGTTTAAAGTAATAGGATTATTACAAATTGTGTCGCTTAAAAATTTTACCACAAATTATCAAGAGGCAATCTATAATAATCCGTTATATTTTCGAACAAACCACTCCGTAGTAAGTATAATTACTAACAGAATAAGTAACCAAACCCAATCTATCAAAGGAGATTTTCTTACCGTATTTTTTTGAATTGCTTTGTACTCTTCGTTTTTCAAAAGTGTTTGTATTAGAGCATCTACTTGATCAGGATAGAACGTTTTTGCGTGGGTTTGTGCTGCCAATTGTGACAACTTTTCGACATCTGGGTTTACAAATTGTTTTTCGATATCAAAATCTAAAATTTCAAAATGATTAGAATACGTCTCTTTTGAATTCAATTCTTTTACTGTAAAATTATAATTGCCCGCAGAAAGACCATCAAGATTTACTTTATAAGCGCCATTCCCTTTTAATAAATCGTAATTTTTGGTTTGTTTGGTTTTAGAATTGGTAATGTCAATTGTTAATCGTGCTTTCTCATCGAACTCGTAGTTTTTATTGAAATATTGTGCCAAAATTTCGACCGCTTCCCCTGAGTTATAAAAACTTTCGTGATTTACAACCAATACTTTTTTTGTATTATTGGAAGCTAAAAATTGAATCGTTTTATCTATAAAAATATCAAACTTATCAAAAGACTGATTCTCTATGTGACTTTGCAAGCGCCATTTCCAACTGTTTTCTCCCAATAAAAAAGCAGCTCTTTTTCCTTTATTTTCTGTAAAGGCAAACAATGGAGCATTGGTAGGCATATTTCTGATTTTTGACCAAAGTAAAACAGAAATATTTTCTTTGGTAGTAATCGTACCAAAAGGATTTTGCAAAGGGGGAAGATTCTCAAAACCAATATTATCTGTAGCAAAAAGATTAAATTGAGAATTAAATTCGGATAAATAATCTTCTTTTTGTCCACTCATTTTAAAAACCAAACTGTTTTGGTATTGGTTCAAAAAATTAAAATCGGTATTGTTTCCTGTAATAATAAAAGTATTAATTCCTGCCGTTTTATTGTTTTCAAAAACCGATTTGAATGCGGTTGTTGGTTGATATAAAACCAAAACATTATAATCTTGTATTGATTTGATTTCATTAGGTTTAACTATGGTTACCTTACGTTGTGCATTGGTTTCGATAGCACGCTTTAACGCTCCAATATCGGGGTGATTAATTGCTGAAACAATTGCAATTTTTGTTTTTTGATCAATGATTTCAACTGCAAAATTCTTAGTATTATTATATGTATTTTTCTCTTTTTCTTTAGAAATAATCGTTGCCTTAAAAACTTGTGATCCTACTTTGTTTGCAGGTAAGAGTACCGTAATACTTGCTGTTGTCTTGGTTGGAGAAAAAGAAACACTTTGCTTATTCAAAATTGTATTTCCCTGTGATATACTAAAATCGGCTGTATTATTTTTGTCTCCCGAATAGTACAAAAAAACTTCTACTGGAAATTTATTTTTCTCAAAAGCGTATTTATTTACATTAAGCTGATTAATTTTTAGGTCGAATACTTTGGTTGTATCTCCCAAAATCAAGGGATATACTTTGTTGTTTTCGTCAAAAGTATATACATAATCATTCCCCGAAGTTTGATTTCCGTCGGTAATAATCACGGTGGGAAAAAGAATGTTTTTGTTGGTTTGCTTTAGATTTTTGGCAACAGCATCGAGATTGGTTTGAGTACCTTTAAAATCAAATTGTTCTGATACTTCGAACTCTGAATCAAATTGATAGGATTGCACCTCGAATTTTTCTTGAATAGCCGAATTGGAGGCTATTTTTTTGTAAACTTCTACTGCCTTCTCTTTGGCGTTCAAAAACACAATAGAACTCGAATTATCGACAACAATAGGCAAAGGTGTTTTTATAATTTCTAACGTGTTCTTAGTAATTATTGGGTTTATCAACAGTAATAAGAACCCGAAAATAGAAAAAAATCGTAAAAAAGCCAAAAACAAACCAAGTTTGGTTCTGTTTTTGGCTTTGTATAAATAGTAGAAAAATGACACAGCCCCTGCGATTAACAAAGAAAGTAGTATCAATAGAATCGTGTTTATTGTCATTTTTTTGAGTATGCAATCATTAGTAAATGTTTCCAAATAAACCTTTACTTAGTAATCAATCTTCAGATTACAGTAAGGGAATACTAAAAAACGGAACACTGAATACTTGTTTTAAGTAAGCATTCCTCCACAAACATTCATAACTTGTCCTGTAACGTATGCACTCATATCCGATGCAAAGAAAAGACAAGCATTGGCAACATCTTCTGTGGTTCCTCCACGTTTCAAAGGAATTCCTTCTCTCCATCCTTTTACAACATCTTCGTTTAGTTTTGCAGTCATTTCGGTTTCTATAAATCCTGGAGCAATAGCATTGCAACGAATGTTGCGAGAACCTAATTCTAATGCTACCGATTTTGTAAACCCAATAACTCCTGCTTTTGAGGCTGCATAATTAGTTTGTCCAGCATTTCCCTTCACTCCTACTACCGAACTCATGTTTATGATTGAACCCGAACGTTGTTTCAAAAATGTTTTCTGAATGGCTTTGGTCATATTAAAAACCGATTTTAAGTTTACATCAATCACTTGATCGAAATCGGCTTCGGACATGCGCATCAATAAATTGTCTTTGGTAATTCCTGCGTTGTTTATTAATATATCTACTCTTCCAAATTCGGCCAAAACGGCATCTACAAAAACCTGAGCATCAGCAAAAACGGCCGCATTCGATTGGTATCCCTTCGCTTTAATCCCTAAAGCATTCAATTCATTTTCTAAAGCCAAAGCCGATTCTACAGATGAACTGTATGTAAAAGCAATGTTTGCTCCATTTTTTGCAAAAATCTCAGCAATTCCTTTTCCTATTCCACGACTTGCGCCTGTTATAATGGCAACTTTTCCTTCTAGTAATTTCATGTTCAAAAATTAGTTTGTTTTTTTTATTAGGAGCTATTCCTGCTATTCGCTACAATCTTTTCTTTTTTAAAGAAAAAAAGAAAAGGATTTTCACTACTATCAGGGCTACTTACAACTGTCAAATATAAATAATAAATACGGTTTAAAAAAAACAAACTACCCAATTAAACCTATTTCATAATAAACATTCTAACTAAAAAAGAATTCATTAAATATGACAATACATTAAGCAGACCATAATTAATTCTCCTGACACAAATTTGACTCCCGATATTGGGATTTACAGATTAATTTGTAAAATTGGTATCAAATAAATACATTCAAGATTTTACATTTGGTAAAAGTTATGAAATAAAACGCACAAAATTTAACGAAATTATTTTGGTCTTTTTCAATGCAAACAAAATCTTTAAATAGTCTTGCTATTCAAAGGTTTTTTAACGAGATTGCTTTGCTTCGTGCCTCGCAACTCCTCGCAAGAGCAAAAGAACGAAGAAAAACGAAGTTCACGGAACTCTTATGACAATAAAATCATAGTGAAGTAATGGGACGCAATTTATTTTGAAACATTTACTTATTCAATAATTCGTGTAATAATCTTATTGGTATTAGTTACGGATAGTCACATTCATTAAAACTAAATTCCTCCATAGTTATGAAAAATTTTGAACCATTTTTAATTTCATTTGTACTATTTGGTTTTTATTCTTGTAGTAAAAGTGATTCATCTACCGATTATTTTGCTACAGATTCTTATCCCAATGTCACGACAACTTTTAAGGATAAAATTGATTTAAAGAATTTAAGTAACTACGAAAATCAAATTGTCCCATCTTACATTACAAAAGACAATTCTACCGGAAACCCGATTACGAACAAAGGAGCAACATTGGGTCGAGTATTGTTTTATGATAAAAATTTATCGTCAAACAATACTATTTCTTGTTCATCTTGTCACATACAAGAACATGCATTTGGTGACGTTTCCGTTTCTAGTTTAGGAGTAAATGGAACTACGAGTAGACATTCTACGCGCTTGGTAAACCTACGATTTTCAAAAGAAACAAAATTCTTTTGGGATGAAAGAGCAAGTAGTCTAGAAAACCAAGCAACACAACCGATTCAAAATCATATCGAAATGGGATTTAGCGGAGCTGATGGCGATAGTGGAATTTCAGCATTAATTACAAAACTTCAAAACATTGGATATTATAAAGAACTTTTTAAACTTGTCTATGGAACAGAAGAAATTACTGAAACAAAAATTCAATTGGCATTAGCTCAATTTGAAAGAAGTATTCAGTCTTTTGATACAAAATATGATGTCGGAAGGTCATTAGCATCTAATGACAATCAAGATTTTACCAATTTTACTACCCAAGAAAACCAAGGTACAAATTTATTTCTGAATCCACCCATTTTTGATGCTACAGGAAACAGAACAGCTGGTGGAGTTGGTTGTGCTACATGCACGCTGCACCAGAATTTGATATCGATCCTAACACAAAAAACAATGGTATCATAGGTGTTTTAAATAAACCCGGAATTGATATTACAAACACTAGAGCACCCTCGCTAAGAAATTTAGTAAAACCCAATGGTAACACAAATGGCCCAATGATGCATACTGGAAATTTAATAACATTACAAAATGTAATTGGTCATTACGGGACAATTACTAAAGCCCCAGGGAATTCTAATTTAGATCCACGATTAACTCCAAACGGATATGGACAACAGTTGCATTTGAATGCTACAGAAGTTAACTCATTGGTTGCTTTTATAAAAACATTATCAGGAAATACAGTGTACACAGACCCAAAGTGGTCGACCCCTTTTAAGTAAAACAAATTATATCTTTTTTATCACATTTAGTTCTTCTACAGCTGTTTGGATAATGCAAAGTCGAAATAAAAAAAGGGTTCTCGACTTAATTAAGTTTATCCTGAGCGAAGCCGAATTTGACTCGAACAGACAAAATTATTTACCTAGTTTTTCATCGACATGGTTTTATAAAAAAGACCAATCGATTAGGGCACTAAAAAACTATTTATAAAGAGAAAGTCTTAAACTTCAAATTAGTTTAAGACTTTCTCTTTGTTCTATTTCTGAATTAAATGTTTTTAATATCAATTAAGTAGAGCTTCAAAATAAATTTTTACTAAGCGATTCTCAGAGCGTTTATTTTTTTATTCAAAATTCTATCTTCATTTTTTTAGATGAACTTTTTCGTCCTCTCTCGATTAATTGCCTTTTTTTTATATTTATAAAAGCTATGAAAATCACATAGAAATCGGTGACGTTGCTACATAAAAATTGATATCGACTTCTAATTTTGGATTTTGGGTTGTCGTTGCTATATCATTCCAATCTGTTTTGGGCTCTAACCATTTTTCGACTCCATTCAATATTACTTTTACAGGCATACTAAAACCAGCGACACAATTTATCCAACGATAGGAAAATTTACCATCTTTGAAATAATACTCCAATTTTGGTACTCTAATATCCCTTAAATATTGATTAAAAAAAGAGGATAAATCTATTCCAACAGATTTACTTAAATACTCCTCAATTTGTTTTGTAGTTACTGTTTGATGGCAAAAAGTACTGTTTAAACCTCTCATAATCGATCTCCATATTTCATCATTATTTACAATCTGTCGCAATGTATGTAACATATTCGCTCCTTTGT
>JAYVGE010000370.1:0-2852 GCA_043772515.1 Flavobacterium sp.
CATAAACCTCCCCGTTTTTGATATGTGGATGGTTGGATTGCTCAAATAAGTGTTGGGTGATTTTTTTGGAAGTATCGTGTAATGTACTTGGATTTTCAAAAATCGATGTAGCAAATTTAAACATGTCGTTGTAATCCAAATCGACTTCATGCGCAAATTGAAAGTAGTTTTCTTCTTTTTCTTTAAATGATTTGAAGAAAAACTCTTTCATCAAGGGAACAATCTCGTCATTTAACTTAAAAGGCTCTTCCGAAAGAAAAATAGTTTCGTTGCGGCTGCTATTTCCTACTCTATGAATAGAAAGTGTTTCGATGTGAGTGTTATATAGATTTATCATGTTTTTTATTTTGTTTTTTAGAAGACAGAACCAAGATAAAAGACGAAATGAAGTCTGAAATCTTGGTTCTATTTTTTATTAAATTCTATTTTGGTCTAGCTACTTTTCTGTTTAATGCCAATTTTCTTCTGTTCCATAGTCTTCAAAACTATCATCCCCTTCGAACATGTCGAGATCATCATCATCGAGTCCATCTTCAAATTCATCATAAAAATCATCGGCATTGTCTGCTTCAAAATTTTTCTCCATAGCTTCGTCTGGAATTTCTCCGTGCGAAAACAGGGTTTCTGGATATAAACTTCCGGCAACTTGTTCTTCTACAGCGGCAAGTTCAACTAGAAATGTCCACATGTTGATAAAATCGTAAACATAGATAATCTTTGTGTTTTCTTGGTCTAAAATGTCCGACAATTTGTAATCGCTCATTATTTTTTGTTCCCCTACCACGTCTCCAGTATCAAAAAGAGAAATCTCATCTTCTTGATTCCAGGTTTCGTCACAAGTGTAGAACGAAGCAACTTCCATACCATCGAATCCAAACGAATTGAAGATAGCATTATGCAAATCCTCTAAAGTGTCGTCTTCGAGTATTGCAATGTCTCTAAAAATATCTTCTTCTGTGTCTAGAATGACTCTGAATTTATAAACCATAATCTTTGTTTTTATTGAATGGTCAAAGGTAAAATTTAATTTTAGATTTCGGATTTCTGATACCCGATTTGTTAATAAAATTTTCTGTGTCTCTGTTATGATTACGTAAAATCCTTTTGAATAACGAATTCACAAGTCAAACCTCCATCTCATTAAATTAAGAATTTTCAATTCGGATCTTTGTTAATGTTTTGAACTTTGACAAAGAGGAATGGCTTGAAATCAATATTTTGGCTAAAGCCAATCCCTGTCATCTGCGTTCTATTGACAAGGCTTTTCTCGATTAGCCCCTTTTTGTCAAAATCTCAAACCACTTTCTTTACATTCGTGGCAAAATTCATAACACAATTCATTCGCAATAGTTACAAATTTTAGCTCTAAATTTTGGTATCTCCGAAAATCTATGAATAAAAAAAACCGCCCGAAAGCGATTTTTTTTAGTTTCTAAAGCACTGCTAAAAATATATTTTTTTGAATACTGTTCCTATTTTATTCTAAAAGTAACGCCACCAGAAATAAAATTATGACTTAATTCATCATCGCTATTTATATATCCATACTCATTGTAGGTATATCTAACAAAAACAGGTACACTGAATTTTTCGGAGAATTTAATTTCTTTTGCTACATTCAAACCTACATTTGTAAATGCAAAACCAGAATTCCCCTCTGCATCAGCACCGTAATACTCTCCGTTTATAGAAGCACCCAGAAACGGTCTACAATCTACCCCGATTTTTTCAATTGAATGTGTATATCCAACTTCTGCATAACTCGAGAAAGCCCTGGTGGTTGCATTACCATCCTCATCATGTTTATAATCATTCCCTCCCACAATAGTATTCCATTGAAAATCTAAAGGCACTCCTTTGTCTGAAAAATCAAACAATAAAGACACATCCAAAGTTTGAGCTGAACCCTCTGAATAATCAAAATATTTACTTCTTTCCCAACTGGTATTCTTTTTGGTTGCTGGCCAATAATAATCACTCAACATTACTTTCATAATTGGAGTAGCTTGATAGGACACATACCAATCAAACTCATGGTAGGCATCTGCCGCATCCGAAAAATTGGTTGTTCCCCAAACCCCTACTGTCAATTTCTCTGTAAAAGCATAGGAAGCATAGGGTTGAAAAGCGACTTTATTACTCATATATTTTATCCCTCTCCACAAGTAAGGAACCACAACATCTACTGCAACGGTAAACTGGCTTTCTTTTTTTGTCGGTTCTTGTACTTTTGCATCTGTTAAGGAATCTTGTGCAAATGTTACGATACTTGTTAGCATTAAAGCTAAAATGATTGCTGATTTTTTCATTTTAATTTGGTTTTTTGGTTTGGTTAGTTTTGGTTTTTATTTACTTCAAATCTTTATTAGCGTTTATATACATTAAGGAATTACTGCATTTAAAGCGTTTGTTTTCAAGTCCTTTATTTTTTCGAAAAAACCTACTATCTATAACGCTATTAAATTAATTATCTGGTTGTTAAAATCTAAAAAAAGTGGCTATCCATTTTGAACTTTTTTAATTAGCTGTTCCGCTACTACCCTTCCTGTTTCGGCAGCGCCATTCATAAAACCTTGATACGCTACACTACAATGTTCTCCTGCAAAATATACATCGCCAATGGGCTCACTGGTGTGCAACATGGCTCCGTTCCATTGTCCTGGTTTCGGGCAAGTATAACTCGCTTTAACAAAAGGGTAGGAACTCCAAGAAGCAAAAACATGTTTATTTACGTACGCTTTTTGCGACTCAGGAAACACTTGCTCCATTTTATTTACATACTTATCAATCTCTTTTTGAGGCAAATCGGTCTTCCAAATATGGGATGCTGGTGCATACCGATTATGTATCGC
>JAYVGE010000371.1:0-6890 GCA_043772515.1 Flavobacterium sp.
AAAAACTTTTGGCAGTTTGTCAGCTTTTAAACGAGGCTATTGACTATTACAATTGGGTAGGCTTTTATTTTGCCAATTCAGAAACAAAAACGCTACATCTTGGCCCTTACATAGGTGCCGAAACAGACCATACTGTAATTCCTTTCGGAAAAGGAATTTGCGGACAAGTTGCCGTTTCTAACAACAATTTTGTTGTTCCAGATGTAAGTGCCCAAAACAATTATATCGCCTGTAGTTTTACCGTAAAATCCGAAATTGTGGCACCCCTTTTTGTAAATGGCAAAAATATTGGTCAAATCGACATTGACAGCCATGTTATTGATCCTTTTACAGAAGAAGACGAACGCTTCTTGGAATTTGTTAATGAAGAGATTGCAAAGTTGTATTAAAATTAATACATTTGACTTTCAGTTAAACTATTTATGAAATCGCCATAACAGAAACCGTCGTAAACACCAATGAAGATTTGGCGATACCTTATTCCAACAAAAGCCATATTGACTACATATGAAATCAATTTTTTTCTCCATTCTTTTTCTATTAATTCCGATTATTTCATTTTCACAAGCACCACTTAGCAAAAAAATCTATTTAGATTCTTTGCGAAATGAAACCACAGAAGAAAATCACCACTATTACAGAATCGTGAAAGAGTATTATTCTCAGAAAGAAAATTACACTTTTTTCGAGTATTATAAATCTGGAATTTTACAAATGGAAGGTAACTCCAAAAACAGAGAATACTTAAAAGCTGATGGACAATTTGTTTATTATTTTGAAAACGGGAAGAAAGAAAAAGTGATGCGTTATGAAAATTCAAAACCCATTGGAAAGGAATTTAACTGGTATGAAAATGGATCCATAAAATCGGAAATCGAGCATTTAAAAAAAAACAAAAAAGGTACTTTAGATTTTAAGATAAATCAATTTTGGGATTCAAAAAACATTCAAACTGTTATTGACGGCAATGGAGATTATGACGACATCGGAAAAAATGGAGAAACAAAAGGAAAAGTAAAAAATGGTTTTAAAGATGGGATATGGACGGGGCATAATAAAACACCTAGCTTAAGTTTTACAGAAAATTACGAAAAAGGAAAATTAATTTCAGGAGTAAGCATTGACTCTAGTAACGTTGAATATAAATATGATATTGAAAGAAAGAATCCTGAACCCGAAAAAGGGATTAACCATTTTTACAACTATATCGGCAGTAATTTTAAGAGAACAAAAGAAGCAGCAATAAACAATATTACTGGTCAGATTCTCTTAGGATTTACTGTAGAAAAAGATGGAAATATCAATGATATAAAAGTTTTAAAAGGAATTGACTTGAAGCTGGATGAAGAAGCAGTAAGAGTTGTAAACGATTACGGCAAATGGCTTCCGGGCAAAATTAAAGGTATTAATAGTAAAGCTTCTTATACATTACCTATCACAATACTATCTGGAAGTAGAAATTTTTAGGCTTTCCATTTTTTTCTTTTTTTAAATTTTATTTTTTTTTTAGATTTTTTCATTTTTTCATTTTCTTTAGATTTTTACAAAAATAAACAGTACTTTTGCACCCGTCTTACAATAGCTGTACGACATACATAAAAATCATTAAACAAATATTGGAATGTATTTAACTAAAGAGATTAAAGAAGAGATCTTCGCTAAACACGGAGAAAAAACAAACACTGGAAAATCAGAAGCGCAAATCGCTTTGTTCACTTTCAGAATTAGCCACCTTACAGAGCACTTGAAAAAAAATCGTCATGATTATAACACAGAGCGTTCATTAGTATTGCTAGTAGGTAAAAGAAGATCATTGTTGGATTACTTGAAAAAGACAGAAATCAACAGATATCGTGAGATTATCAAAGTATTGGGTATTAGAAAATAATCAATATACAAAAGAGGTGCGAAAGTGCCTCTTTTTTATTTTAGAGTTTAGAAGTTAGATTTTAGATTCTTACACCGATATTAATTTCTCCAAATTAATATTAAAATTAAAAAAAGTTTGGTTTTTCATTGGGTTTTAGGCATTAACTACGCAACAACTACAACTAACAACACAACTAAAACCCATGTTTAATCACAAAAAATAAAGTATGATTCCAAAAGTTTCAAAAGAGATTATCGATTTAGGAGATGGCAGAAGCATTTCAATCGAGACCGGAAAATTAGCCAAACAAGCTGACGGTTCAGTAGTAGTTCAAATGGGAAATGCCATGTTGCTTGCAACAGTGGTATCGGCTAGAAAAGCCAGCCCAGTAGATTTTTTACCGCTTACGGTAGATTATCGTGAAAAATTTGCAGCAGCAGGACGTTTCCCTGGTGGATTTTTCAAAAGAGAAGCAAGACCTAGCGATAGCGAAGTTCTGACAATGCGATTAGTAGACCGTGTATTGCGTCCACTTTTCCCAGACGATTACCATGCCGAAACTCAGGTTATGATTCAATTGATGTCTCATGACGAAAATGTTATGCCAGATGCATTGGCAGGATTAGCAGCTTCGGCAGCTCTTGCTTTGTCTGACATTCCTTTTTCAACCTTAATTTCTGAAGCTCGTGTTGCACGTGTAGACGGACAATTCATCATCAACCCAAGTCGTGCTCAATTAGAATTATCAGACATCGACATGATGATTGGTGCTTCTAAAGATTCTATCGCAATGGTAGAAGGTGAAATGAAAGAAATTTCAGAATTGGAAATGGTAGAAGCAATTAAATTTGCTCACGAAGCCATTAAAATTCAAATCGCTGCTCAAGAAAGACTAGTTGAAGCTTTTGGTAAAAAAGAAACTAGAACATACGAGTTAGAAAAAGAAGACGAAGCTATTTACGCAAAAGTAAAAGCAGCGGCTTACGATAAAATTTATGCTGTTGCAAAAGAAGGAACAGCAAAACAAGAAAGAACTGCGGCATTTGCAGAAATCAAAGAAGAAGTAAAAGCGTTGTTTACTGAAGAAGAATTGGCAGTAGATGGAGATTTAGTTTCTAAATATTTCTACAAAACTAATAAAGAAGCGGTTCGTAACGTAACACTTGATTTAGGCACCCGTTTAGACGGTAGAAAAACAAACCAAATTCGTCCTATCTGGGCTGAAGTTGATTATTTACCATCCGTTCACGGATCGGCATTGTTTACTCGTGGAGAAACGCAAGCATTGGCTACAGCTACTTTAGGAACTTCTAGAGAAGCCAACCAAATTGACTCTCCATCAGAACAAGGAGAAGAGAAATTCTACTTGCACTACAACTTCCCTCCTTTCTCTACTGGTGAAGCAAAACCATTAAGAGGAACTTCAAGAAGAGAAGTAGGTCACGGAAACTTAGCACAACGTGCTTTGAAAAATATGATTCCTGCTGATTGTCCTTATACTATCCGTATTGTATCCGAAGTTTTAGAATCGAATGGTTCTTCTTCTATGGCTACCGTTTGTGCGGGAACTTTGGCATTGATGGATGCTGGTATTCAAATGACCAAACCCGTTTCTGGAATTGCAATGGGATTGATTACAGATGGAGCTCGTTTTGCTGTATTGTCTGACATTCTTGGTGATGAAGATCACTTAGGAGACATGGACTTTAAAGTAACTGGAACTGCTGACGGTATCACTGCTTGTCAAATGGACATCAAAATCGAAGGATTAGAATACCACATCATGGAGGCGGCATTAGCTCAAGCTCGTGACGGTCGTTTGCATATCCTTGGAAAAATCACAGAAACTTTGGCAGCGCCAAAAGCGGATGTTAAAGCGTATGCTCCAAAAATCATCACAAGAACCATTCCTGGTAACTTTATTGGTGCTTTGATTGGACCTGGTGGAAAAGTGATTCAAGAATTACAAAAAGCTACCGGAACGACTATCGTTATCAACGAGGTAAACGAACAAGGTGTTATCGAAATTCTTGGTACAGATCCTGCTGGAATTGAAGCTGTATTGGCAAAAATTGAGTCTATCACTTTCAAACCACAAATGAACGAAGCATACGAAGTAAAAGTAATTAAAATGCTAGATTTCGGTGCCGTTGTAGAATACACAGCTGTTCCTGGAAACGAAGTATTGCTTCACGTATCGGAATTAGCCTGGGAACGTACCGAAAATGTTTCTGACGTAGTCAATATGGGCGATGTTTTTATGATTAAGTATTTGGGATTAGACCCAAAAACCAGAAAAGAAAAAGTGTCTAGAAAAGCACTTTTGCCAAGACCTCCACGTGAGGAGAAAAAAGAGTAATCAGATCTTAAGTTTACTAAAGGTTTATTTATAGAAAGCCCCGTTTCATGTATGTGAAACGGGGCTTTTCGATTCTAAATCACCCTTTTGGCGTGACCCCATTAGAAAAAAGGGTCTACCTATAGCAGCGCTCATTCGACCCTTTTCCTAATGCGGTCGGGCTATCCATGCTACTTCGGTAGCTTATTACTATCCCTCACGCAACTTCACATTACCTAAGCACACTCGTTTTACCCAACAAAACCATCCAAAACAGTACCGAACCCTCAAAACAACCAAGACAACCTCTACACTTTGAGGTAAAAAAACTAATAAAATCAGAAAAAAAATAACTAAATCAATACCTAATATTCGAAGAAAAAAAATACCTTTAACCCTATTAATCTTAAATCATAAACAATTATTATGGCCTACACAATTATTCAAATCACACGCATCAACACAGAACCTTTTGTATTTCACAGCCCAGCTACGGTTTGTTACCCAGTAGCACCGCTTGTCTCTGCAAAATTCTACACTCCAGACGGCGGCGGCCCTTTGACTCTAAAAATAAGAGCTACATTGTACATTAATTCCGAAGACACTACGGCTCCAACAGTAGAAATCCCAACAGAATTAAACCATTCTCTACAACTTTATTTTGATTACAATTTCTCGGAAGAAACCCCAGAAAGCTGTGATGTATGGTACATAGAAATTGATTATACTTCTGAAACTGTTGAAAGTTTAACTAATGTTGTGTCGTATTTAAAAGATATTGACCCCGTAACCTCTAGAGGAACGGAGACACAAGTGGGGAATTAATACTCATTATAAATTTCATAATTCACATCGTTTAATCATCCTAAAATCTTTAGCAGAAATTAAACGATGTCTTTTTTATACATCTAAGTAAACTACCAAATTTGTGAAATGTTAAGAATCAAACTATTTGTTATCGTAATTTTATTTTCCTCTCCTTTATTCCTCTTTTCCCAAGTACAACCAACAAACAATATTTTAAATAAAGTACTCAAAAAAAAAAGTATAGAGTACAAAGAAGAAATTAACTTCAAAAAGGCACAATCCTTTTTCATAAAAAACAACTGGGATTCTACTTTAGTCTATTCTATGAAGCAGTTAATTTCTAGTAAAAACAAAGAGTTAACAGATTATTGTCATTTTTTTAGAGGCTATAGTTTTAGGGAAAAAAAACTATTCAAAGAAGCAAAATCAGAAATGCATTTAGTTTCCAGCAAATTCGCACTCTATCCTCTAGTAAATAAAAATTTAGGGCAAATTTCTTTAGAATTAAAAGAATTCGAAAAAGCAATTCACTATTTTGAGAAAGTAGAAAGACTTCCAACAACAAACAACACAACTTATAAATTAAGTATAATTGATCAAAATATAGGAATTTGTTATTTACATTTGAATCAATTTTCTAATGCAGAAAAATATTTCTTTAAAAGCCTTAAATTACAAGAAAAAGAGAACGATGATGTGTCATTGATTGGCTTGTATATGAACATTGCTAATTTATACTATCTTCAATATAAAGACCAACAGGCCATTCCTTATTTTGAAAAAGCCTATTCTTTATCAAAAAAAATAAAAGATTTTGACACAAAAAGAAGATCCGCCATAAACATGGCTATTGTTGAAGAAAACAGAGCCAAATACAAGGAAGCACTAGCCTACAGAAAAGAATCTGACCAATGGAAAGATTCTCTCAACAACCAAAACAAAGTCTGGGCACTCGCAGACTACGAAAAAAAATATGCGGTAGCGCAAAAACAAAAACAAATCTCGGTACTTAAGATCGAAAACAAACTAAAAGACACGCAAAGAAACGGTTTATTCTATTCGGCTATTCTGCTACTCGGCTTTTTAATCGCAGGGGTGTATCTTTATGGGCAAAAAGCGAAAAACGAAAAAATTATTCTACTTCAAAAAAACAAACTCAATGCGCTCAACGCTACCAAAGACCAGCTTTTTTCTATTGTAAGTCATGATTTGCGCTCTTCGGTCAATGCCTTAAAAACTAGCAATGCCAAACTAACCACTACCCTAGAAACCAAAAACTATAACGAACTCGAGCAGCTCTTGCGCAACAATAGCGCTATTGCCAACGGCGCGTACAGCTTACTCGACAACTTGCTGCATTGGGCGTTGTTACAAACCAAACAATTGTATTTCAGCAAAGAATCGGTGCATCTGTATTCTATCGTGCAACAAATAGAATACAACTACAAACCCTTGTTGCTCGACAAAGCCATTACTTTTGAGAACAACGTTTCTAAAAACAACTTTATCTCCGTAGATCTCGATTCGCTAAAAATTGTTCTTAGAAACCTGCTAGACAACGCTATAAAGTTTTCTAAAGAAAACGGCAAAATAAGCATCTCTACTCCAGAAACCAACGACACCTATTGTCAAATAATCATCGAAGACACCGGACTAGGAATGAATGAAGCCACAAAACAAGAACTACTCAAAGACACCGAATTACTGGCAAAAAAAGGCAACTCCGAAACAATAGGCACCGGACTCGGCATGCAATTATGCAAATCGATGGTCAAGAAAAACGATGGTGCCCTAAGCATCGAAAGTGAACTCCATATAGGAACGAAAATTATACTTTCGTTCCCAAAAACAAATTCTTAGAACCCCCTAGAAATT
>JAYVGE010000372.1:0-2845 GCA_043772515.1 Flavobacterium sp.
CTAGGATTAGCTTCAATAATATAAACTGTGTCGTCCTTGATTGCAAACTGAATATTAATCAAACCAACCGTTTTTAGTGCCAAAGCAATTCTTTTGGTATGATCTTTTATTTGTTGCATTACAAATTCACCTAAATTAAACGGTGGCAAAGTAGCATTACTGTCTCCCGAATGCACTCCGCAAGGCTCGATATGTTCCATTATCCCTATGATATACACGTTTTCTCCGTCGCAAATCGCATCGGCTTCGGCTTCGATAGCACCATCTAAATAATGATCGAGAAGTAATTTATTTCCCGGAATCGTTTTCAATAAACTAATAACGTGCTCCTCAAGCTCTTGCTTGTTGATTACAATTTTCATTCCCTGACCACCCAAAACATACGAAGGACGAATCAATAACGGAAAATCTAAAGTATCTGCCAAAGCAGCGGCCTCATCGGCAGTTTCTGCAATTCCGAATTGCGGAAAAGGAATTTTTAAATCGGTTAAGAGCTCCGAAAAACGCCCTCTATCTTCGGCTAAATCTAGTGCATCAAAACTCGTTCCTATTATTTTAATTCCATATTTAGATAATTTTTCAGCTAATTTAAGAGCTGTTTGACCACCTAATTGCACAATTACCCCTTCTGGTTTTTCGTGTTGAATAATATCGTAAATATGTTCCCAGAAAACGGGTTCGAAATACAATTTATCGGCAGTATCAAAATCGGTCGAAACCGTTTCTGGATTACAGTTGATCATAATTGTTTCGTAACCACATTCTTTTGCTGCAAGCACACCATGTACACAAGAATAATCAAATTCGATCCCTTGTCCGATTCTATTGGGACCTGATCCCAAAACTATTATTTTCTTTTTCTCACTTACAACACTTTCGTTATCTACGTAACGATCTCCATTTACTTTTTCAATCTCGGCTTCAAAAGTCGAATAGTAATAAGGCGTTTTGGCTTTGAATTCTGCGGCGCAAGTATCCACCAATTTAAATACACGATTGATGTTCATTGTAGTACGCAAGGTATGTACTTCACTTTCTAAACAACCTGTCATGTGCGCAATTTGCCTATCAGCAAAACCTTTTTGTTTGGCTTCAAGCAATAACTCTCTTGGCAAAGAAGCTACTTTATAGTTTGAAATTTCTTTTTCTAGAGTATACAATTCCTCATACTGCTTTAAGAACCACATATCTATTTTGGTAATTTCATGAATACGGCTCAACGGAATTCCCATAGCAATAGCATCATAAATCACAAAAACACGATCCCAACTTGCAAACGTAAGTTTTTCTATAATTTGTTCGTAATTGGTATACCCTTTTCCATCGGCACCCAAACCGTTTCTTTTTATTTCTAAGGATTGCGTAGCTTTGTGTAAGGCTTCTTGAAACGAACGTCCAATTCCCATTACCTCTCCAACCGATTTCATTTGAAGTCCTAGAGTTCTATCGGCGCCTTCGAACTTATCAAAGTTCCAACGAGGAATTTTAACAATCACATAATCCAAAGTCGGTTCAAACAAAGCCGAAGTCGATTTGGTAATTTGATTTTGCAGTTCGTCTAGATTATACCCCAAAGCCAGCTTAGAAGCAATTTTTGCAATTGGATATCCAGTAGCTTTAGATGCTAATGCAGAAGAACGTGACACACGAGGATTAATTTCGATAGCTACAATATCTTCTTTATCGTCTGGCGAAACAGCAAACTGCACATTGCAACCTCCGGCAAAGTTTCCGATGCTTCGCATCATCAAAATCGCCATGTCTCTCATTTTCTGAAAAGTTGTGTCCGACAAGGTCATTGCTGGCGCAACCGTAATCGAATCTCCAGTATGAATTCCCATTGGATCCATATTTTCGATAGAACAAATAATTACAACATTGTCGTTTTTATCTCTCAAAAGTTCCAATTCATATTCTTTCCACCCCATTAAAGCCTTATCAATCAAGACTTCATGTATCGGAGATGCTTCTAAACCTCTGGTTAAAAGCACATCAAAATCTTCTTTTCTGTACACAATAGCTGCTCCTGTTCCTCCCAAAGTAAAAGAAGGACGGATTACTAAGGGAAAACCAAATTCCTGTGCAATTTCTTTTCCTTCTAAGTAAGAAGTAGCCGTTTTGGCTGGCGCAGCAGGAATCCCAATTCTTTCCAACAATTGCTTAAACTGCTCTCTGTCTTCGGTAATATTAATAGCATTGACGTCGACTCCAATTAATTTTACACCAAAATCCTGCCAAATCCCTTTTTCATCGGCTTCCAAACACAAATTCAAAGCAGTCTGTCCTCCCATAGTAGGCAAAACGGCATCGATTTGAGGATGTGCTTTTAGAATTTCAATAATAGACTTGGTTGTCAATGGTTTCAAATAAACATGATCGGCCATGGTTGGATCGGTCATAATCGTTGCTGGATTAGAATTAATCAAAATTACTTCTATACCTTCTTCACGAATAGAACGCGCCGATTGTGATCCTGCATAATCAAATTCACAAGCTTGACCAATAACAATAGGACCTGAACCTATTATTAATACTGATTTAATTGAATTGTCTTTTGGCATATTTTTTATTTTTTTGATTTCAGACTTCTTGCTAATTAACTTGAAACCTGAAACTTGAAACTTTTTTTTAACGATGGGGTATAAAAAAAGGCGATACTAAAAAAAAGTAACGCCTTATTTATGTTTATACAAACATTATTTTTTGTGTCTTGGTTCGCAAGAAACAGTCAATTTATGTCTTCCTTTAGCTCTTCTACGCGCAAGAACTTTTCTTCCATTTGCAGAAGCCATTCTGTCCATAAATCCGTGCTTATTTCTTCTTTTTCTTTTCGATGGTTGAAACG
>JAYVGE010000373.1:0-6881 GCA_043772515.1 Flavobacterium sp.
GTGTTTTTTTAGATAATTTAGGAGCTACTCCACCGCCTAAATCAGCAGAAGTAAATTAGTTCTGTTTTAGTTTTAAATATGTCTTAGCATACATACTTATTGGGGTTTTTTGAATAAAAGTGTCTTGAAAACAAACGCTTTAAAAGTAGGAATCTCTTAACGTGTATAAACTCTAATATCATGTAAGATACACATACAATCATGCCTAATTGGTTTTTGTTGTTTTTAAGATTTTATCCATCTGATCAAATCTTAAAAATAACTAGCGAAAGAGATCTATAAGGCGATTTTATCGATACAATCAAGTTTTGTCTTTCTAAGGTGCGTTTATGTCTTCAATAAAAATTATCAAAATGATTTCTACTCTGTTTATACGTGATTTTCTGATCTGTTTT
Source organism: Flavobacterium sp. (assembly GCA_043772515.1). Classification (GTDB taxonomy): domain Bacteria; phylum Bacteroidota; class Bacteroidia; order Flavobacteriales; family Flavobacteriaceae; genus Flavobacterium. The sequence continues at coordinate 396 of JAYVGE010000373.1, forward strand.
CAAATGATAACGGCTCTTTTTGGAACTTTTTATTATTTCAAATACAAAAAAACAAATTTAAAATATTTAATTTATATAATTTGGTATGATACCTTAAACGAGTTTTTTGCGCTTTTTTATAGTAAAATAATCAATGAGAATAACTTGGTGTTATATAATATTCATCAGATAGTATTGACTAGTTTTTATTTGATTTTGTATAAAAATGTGGTTCAACGTCATAATCACAAAAGAATACTAGTTGTTTTATTAATCGTTTATTGCAGTTCTGTTTTTGCAAATTGTTTTTTGGATAATTTCATTTCCGATTATTTCGCACTTACAGATGTTATCGGTTCTTGTTTTGTAGTTATTGGAGTTTCAATGTATTTTATAGAAGTACTAACCTCAGATAAAATAATTTATATCAATAAATCGTTACTTTTCTGGTTAAGTATTGCATTGCTTATTTATTTGGTACCTACAATTCCTTTTACAGTGGTAACAAAATATTATAGAAATTCTCCCACTATTCCGTATATTTATAACATTATTTATGGGCTGGTTTTTTTGATGAATTTATTATTAATTTCAGGGTTTATATGCAGCTACAAGGAACAGAAGGATTGATGTTTGCTATTTTAGGCTTGGTTGGTTTGTGTTTAATAGTCGTTTTTCTTTTTCTTGTTTTTCAGAGAAAGAAAAACGTGCTTTTGGCAATGCAAATAGAAAGTAGAAAACAATTTGAACAAGAGTTATTATCGACAAAAATAGAAATTCAAACACAAACAATGCAGCATATCGGTAGGGAAATTCACGACAATATTGGTCAGAAATTAACGCTAGCAAGTCTTTATGCACAACAATTAATCTATGAAAATAAGGTGCCAATGGTATCGCAAAGTGTCGAAAATATTAGTGATATTATTAATAGTTCGTTGTCAGAATTGCGAGAATTATCTAAGTCTTTGACCGATGATAAGATAACAACTCAGAGTATTTCTAATCTTATAGGAGCAGAATGTCAAGCTATAAACGAGATTAAATCGTGTGTTTTTTATTACGATAATGACACCGACGAGACTCCACTTTCATATCAAACAAAATCTGTTTTGTTAAGAATATCCCAAGAATTTTTGCAAAATAGTATTAAGCATGCACAAAGTAATAAAATAGAAGTTTTTTTGATTTGTAAAAACAACCTTTTGCAACTTTTGCTACAAGATGACGGCAAAGGTTTTAATGTAAACTCAGCTACTCAAAACGGAATCGGTTTGGCTAATATGAAAAAACGTGCTGGAATGATTGGAGGGACTTTCTCGTTGAAAAGTGAGCGCAATTTAGGTACAAAATTAATCATCGAAATACCATTATAAAATGACAAATTCAATTGTGATTGTAGATGATCATGTGCTCATTGCAAAAGCATTACAAAGTATAATTACTAATTTTAAACAATTTGAAGTACTTTACGAATGCCAGAACGGAAAAGAATTGCAAGAGAAATTCAATAATCCCAAAAATATTCCAGACTTAGTCATCCTAGACATAAGTATGCCTGTTATGAACGGTTTTGAGACCGCAGAATGGTTAAAAAAACATCATCCAAAAATATTAATACTGGCGTTAAGTATGCAAGACGACGACGAAAGTGTTATTAAAATGGTAAAAAATGGTTCTAAAGGTTATTTACTAAAAAACGCATCTCCAATAGAATTAGAATTGGCTTTGTGTACCATGATAAAAACGGGGTTTTATTACCCAGAATGGACTGTAAGTAAATTGTTTGCTAATTTAAATGAAAAAGAGGTAAGTAGAACAGTGACCAATCTTTCTGATAGAGAGAAAGAGTTTCTTACATATACGACCACCGAAATGACTTATAAAGAAATTTCTGAAAAAATGTTTTGTAGTCCACGTACAATAGAAAATTATCGAGATAGTCTGTTCGAAAAGCTAGAATTAAAAACAAGAGTAGGGCTAGCGGTTTATGCTTTAAAAAATGGATTTTAAACAAAATTTGTAAAAATATTTTGAATCGGTGGTAAAAATTATTGTTTTCTATTGGTTAACAGATAGTTATAAAAGTAAATTAGGCCAAACCTAATTACAAAATTCAATGCAATGGTTGCGATTTTATAAGCGAACTCAGGGATTCTCTGTGTAATAGCCTTAAATTTGCACTTACATCCAATACAATTGATCTCGTAGATGCAGTGACTAAAAATTTTAAAAGTGTTTGCTTCGTGATAGTTTTTCGAAAGCTGTTTTTTATTAAATTTATAGCAATAATTAGGAGCGTCTACTTTATAAAAGTAGTGTAAGGTCAACTGTAAGTATCAAAAAAATGAAAACATTAAAAGGAAAGACTATTTATATAAGAGCATTGGAAACTAATGATTTGGAGTTTATTTATGCGGTAGAAAATGACCTGAATATTTGGGAAATGAGTAATACCCAGACACCATACAGCCGTTTTTTGATCAAGCAATACCTAGAAAATGCACATCAAGATATTTATGAAGCCAAGCAATTGCGGTTGGCAATTTGTAAGGATCGAGATTTTCCTGCTGTGGGATTAGTCGATTTATTCGATTTTGATCCTAAGAATAATCGTGCTGGTGTAGGTATCGTAATTCAAGGTCTTGAGAACAGAAATCAGAATATCGGGTCAGAAGCTTTAGATCTCTTAATTCAATATGCTTTTTATCATCTTAATTTACATCAATTATACGCAAATATAGGTACAGAAAATGCCGCTAGTATTGCTCTTTTTACTAAATTTGGCTTTCAAAATATTGGGATAAAGAAAGATTGGAATTTAGTCAACGGAGTCTATAAAGATGAAGCTCTATTTCAATTAATAAACAAATAAATTAAAATTTTAGTTTCAATAGCCCCAATTCAAAACAAATAGTATCTGCAATATGAATTTAAAAAAAATCCTATCGATCGTGTCCGTAGTTTTAATAACTATTTTATTAGTTTACGGATTTATTTTGATGAACCAAATTTTTTCAAGCAACACCAAGTTCAGCCAAAAAGAAATTTATGTTTATGTACCAACAGATTCAAAATTTGAGGATGTAAAAGAAATAATCACTCCTTATATTAAAGATATGAATCGTTTTGAGATGGTAGCAAGTAAAACGAGCTACCCCGAAAATGTAAAAGCAGGACGATTTTTGTTTAAAGAAGGAATGAATAGTTATGATTTGGTAAAAACTTTGCGTAGCAATGATGCTGTAAATTTGGCATTTAATAATCAAGAGCGATTAGAAGATTTTGCAGGAAGGGTTGGTTCTCAAATCGAGCCCGACAGTTTGATGTTGTTAACCACATTCAAAGATTCTATTTTTTTAAAAGAAAACGGGTTTACCGAGGAGAATGTTTTGGTAATGTTTATTCCTAATACCTATGAAATCTATTGGAATATTTCTGCGGATAAATTTCGGGACAAAATGATCAAAGAATACCGAAATTACTGGAATGTTTCCCGTACCGAAAAAGCCAAAAAACAAGGGTTGACACCAATAGAAGTAACTATATTAGCATCAATTGTGCATAAAGAATCGGTAAAAAAAGACGAAAGACCTAGAATTGCTGGAGTTTATTTAAATCGTTTGAGACAAGGAATGCCTTTACAAGCCGATCCAACGGTTATTTTTGCAATCAAAAAGAAAGCAAATGATTTTAAACAGGTTATAAAACGAGTGTTTTTTAATGATTTAACAATGTCTTCCCCTTACAATACTTATGTAAACATTGGACTTCCCCCAGGACCTATCGCCATGCCAGATATTACGGCACTTGAGGCGGTGTTGAATCCAGAGAAAAATAATTTTATCTATTTTTGTGCTAGTGTCGAACGCTTTGGATACCACGAATTTGCGGCTACTTTGCCAGAACACAATTTAAATGCCAAAAAATATTCGGATTGGATTATCAGTCAAGGAGTAATAAGATAGTTTTGATGTATAAAGAAATGCGCTTTTTTTTTCTTTTTTTTCTTATTGGTTTTTCTTCTGTTTTTGCCCAAAAGGCATTCAATGATTTTTTTAAACCTTCAGATTCTTTAAGTATAAACAGACAGAATACAGTTTTAATTACCGAAACGGCTTTGGCAACGACGGCATTGGTTGGTCTCAACCAACTTTGGTATGCCAAGTATCCAAAGATGGATTTTCATTTTGTAAATGATAATTCCGAGTGGCTTCAGGTTGACAAAATCGGACATTTTTATTCTTCCTACCATATTGGCAGGGCAGGAGCAGAAATGTTGCAGTGGAGTGGGACTAGCAAAAAGAAACAATTAGTTTACGGAGCTACTTTTGGATTTGTGTTTTTGACAGCCGTCGAAATTTTAGACGGTTATTCGTTGGAGTGGGGTGCTTCTCTTGGCGATGTGATTGCCAATGCTTCGGGGACCGTTTTGTATGTTTCTCAAGAAATGCTTTGGAAAGAACAACGCATTATTCCTAAATTTTCGTTTCACACTACATCTTATGCACCCTCTCGACCAGACGTATTAGGGAGTTCACTAACCGAACAAATTCTGAAAGATTATAACGGGCAAACCTATTGGCTTTCGGTCAATTTATATTCTTTTTCAAAAGCTTCAAAAATACCAAAATGGTTAAATCTTGCCTTTGGCTATGGAGCCGAAGCAATGTACACAGGCCAAGTCGATAATAACAGACCTATTTACACTCCAAAAACAGATCGTTTTCGACAATTTTACTTGAGTTTTGATGTCGACCTTACAAAAATTAATACAAATTCTCACTTTTTGAAGACCGTTTTTTCCGTTTTTAACACCATTAAAATTCCTGCACCAACTTTGGAATACTCGGCTAACGAGGGTTTTAAGGGACGATTGTTCTATTTTTAAGAAAGTTTAACATCTTGATTTTTAGCTTATTAAATTTTAACGTATCTTTGTGCATAGAAATTTCTTAACGGGGCAGCGTTTTGAAGAAATATAAATTATGCAAAAAAAATGGTATTTTTACACAAGTTTAACGATTGTTGTAGCTTTTTTAAGCTCGGGTTTTAAAGCTTCTAAATTAGATTCTAAACATTGGTTTCTAATTGGCGAAACGGATGTAGCGGATTATTTATATCCGTCTCAAGAACAAGATGATTCCTCTTATGTAAGTATTCCTTTTACCGGAAATTTTTTTATTGGTTTTAAGGAAGCCATCGGATTAAAAGAATCACAAGGCAAATACAAAAAAGTAAATACCCTTGGTTATTTAGGAAAATACCAGTTTGGAATAGAAACGCTAAAAACGGTAGGAATAAATAATAGGAGATTATTTCTAGATAGTCCCGCCTTACAAGAAAAAGCATTCGTAGCCCTCTTGGCAAAAAATAAATTTTTACTCAAAGATATTATAGACAGATACGAAGGAACACTTATGAACGGCATACGGGTTACGGAATCTGGGATTTTGGCTGCGGCTCATCTAGGCGGAGCAGGTTCTGTAAAAAAATATTTTAGAAACAATGGTAAAAGGTATTTTAGAGATGCCTATGGTACCTCAATAAGAAGTTATATGGAAGATTTTGGTGGCTATGATACTTCCTTTATCGTAGCAGATAATAATGCAAAAGTTTAACTAGATTTTTGATGCCAAAAAAGAGGCTGTTCAATATTTTGAACAGCCTCTCTTTTTATGCGATAAATTCTATCAACAACCCCATTTTTTCTGAATCCTGGGAGGGTATTAGAGAAAAATGGGATTTATAATTGCGAATATTGAAATTTAGGATAATTTTTAACTAGAATTTCAAATGTTCAATTACTACTTCAGCCCAGCTTTTGGCAATACACCGATAGTGTTTGGCGCTTTTTTACATGATTTTCAAGCTGGTCATGCTTAAACTTCCCGCAACTAATTTGTCGTTAAATAATGACAAATCTTCGTTCTTTTGTTGTAAGCCTAAAGTATAAATTAGTGGTAAGTGGTTGTGGTTAAATAATCGACACTTTTAGTAAAGTAATAATAGACTTAGAAAAAGGATTTTTTTGCTTAAAAGTATCGATTGTTCAAAAGAGACTACTTAATTTCAATTTCATAAAAAAAACATCTTATTCTTACAGTTTTATGGCTAGTTATTCGATGCCTTTATTTACATTTGTTAAAACCTTAAAGACTATTATTTTAGTTCATCGATACCAAGACTGTCAAAAAACACCAAAAATTATTATTATGTAACTGTAAAAAAAAATGACGGAATTACTAACACAAAAATACCATTCGTCAATCGCTGGTTTAGGTAATAATCCAGACTGGAAGTTTTTCTTTTTATGAAGGAGACCAATACATTGCAGACTACAATCGTTTTAAGCCTAAAACACACGATAGAATAAATGCTTTTATATCAATTAAAAAAAAATAAAAAAACACAACAATGGCATTACAAACAAGTACAACTATTAAAATAGGCGAAATAATAATCAAAAATTTCAGTCATTTAGAGGTTAACCAAGCTATTCACGAC
>JAYVGE010000374.1:0-2842 GCA_043772515.1 Flavobacterium sp.
ATGGTTTTGGCCCCATTTGTATTAGGTCCTTTAATGTCCAAACTTATGTACTTTAAAGTGTTGTTCTCTACTTTTAACGGTGTTGTAAAGCCACATTTAAAAGTTCGAGGCAAATCATGTCGTATTGGAAAAACACGAATCACTACTTTATTCCCTTCTCGCCATTGCATCAATGAAGGGTCTCGATATTCTACTCCTACAATTTGATTATAAGCTTTTTTTGCTTTTTCCTTGGTAGTCAAAACTCCTTTTCTTTCGATTCCATTTACCCATAATGACAAGGAAGTGGCTACTGCCCCTTCGGGAAGTTGAAACGAATATATAGCCTCTTTATCACCCCAACTTTTTTCTGCACAGGCGATATCCATAGTAATTTCGGTATATGCCAAACGATCATTTGCATAAATTTTTACGTCTTCTTTAATGTTTTTTGTAAACAAATCTTTGCCATCCCACAGTTGTTCTTCGGTCTCCAATCTTTTATCAAAATTAGATTTTAAAATATTTATCCTGTCATCTGCACTTAAATCTAGTCTAGACGTAAATAAAAAGGCAAGATTTATAATCGGATCATGTGTTTTTCTCTCATTATATTGTTTGTTATTTCCAAAAGAATCAAAACCTCTAAACTGAAAGAAATTATCAGAAGCAATATAAACTATATCCTTTTTGAGGAGAATTTCGTTAAAAAAATTAGGTTTTAGATTCTGTGAAATGGTAATGTATTGAGGTAAATCTGTATTTACTTTCTCAAAAGAATTGGTAACGGTATTTTTTGAAATCTTTTGACTTTCCCTATTTAATTTTACTGTAAAAATTGCAAAACCAATACAAACTATTCCGATTCCGATTCCAAAAGCAAATCCATTTTTTCTGTTTTCTATAAAGTTCTGAATCAAAATTACTGTATGAATTATAAGTACAATCATAGGTACAAGTCCATAAAAACCAAGTCCCAAAGCCAAAATACCAACACAAGAAATTGGCGCAAAAGGAATAAGATAAATGGCATAATATAAAATCAGTAAATATGAAATTCCGTTTGCAAAATAAAGCGCTGTATTTAAATACTTATGTTTGAAATTGCTGTAAATTGCAAAATTTGATAAGCAAAACAAGAAAGTAACTACAAAAACCCAAATTGGTAAGTTTTCAAAAATATTAATAAAAACATTAGTGGAGAAGCAACCAATAAACCAATTTAGAAATAAAAAAGGTATAAGATGTTGGTATTTTTCTTTGTTTTTTAGGGCATTAAATGTAACAAGTACACCAAAAAGGAATTCAATTATAATATTAAAAAAACATAAGACTTCGAGTTTTTCATAATCAAATTCGCTTCCTACCAGCGAACTTATGAGCAGTATAAGACTCAACAAAGTAACTACTATACTCGCTTTCACACCAATTTTTTTGGTAAAATTATTAATTTTAGTTTTAATTTTCATTGTTTTTTCTGTTTATATATTTAAAGTACTTTGCATTTCAAAGTAAAAAGTTAAAAAAAAGGTTTATTTAGATTTGAATAATTTTTCAAGACTATTTAAGTGCGAAACAAAAGCTGCTCTACCCATATTGGTCACTCGATACGAGGTTTTTGGTTTTTTACCTACGAATTCCTTTTTTACTTCTATGTATCCAGACTTTTCTAATGAAGAAGAGTGGCTTGCTAGGTTTCCATCAGTAGTATTTAATAACGCTTTCATTTCTGTAAAGTCTATCCAATCGTTCACCATCAATACAGACATTAATCCTAATCGGATTCGACTTTCGAAATCTTTATTTAATTTATCGATAATACCCATGATTATCTGTATTTTTTAAACATAATCGTTCCGTAAACTATGTGTAGAATTCCAAAACCAAGGGTCCAAAAAACCAATCCATATCCTAGAAAAAATAAAGAAACACTGCCAATAAATAATAGAAAGTAGCCTAAATACTGAATATCTGAGTAGGTATACTTACCTGCATTTACCAACGCTAATCCGTAAAAAAGTAAAGTAGATGGCGCTAATAAGACAAAAAGACCATGAAATATTAAAGACAAGCAAAAGACGCCACCAACTACTAAAGGAATTGCTAAGTGCAAAAGCATCACTTTTGTGGTGGATGTCCAGATTGGTAAATTATTTTTTTTACTCTTTTTAAAAGTGAATAGAAATCCAGAAAGAAGCGCAAGAACCAAAATTACAATCCCCACTACAATTAGTTTGAAAATCAAATCATCACTGTACACTTTCTCCAATCCATCAAAATAAGACATCTCATTTGACTCAAACAAAAAAGCAGCATAACCCGCACCAAGTAGCGCAAAGATTCCTGCGAAAACACCTGACAATCCGCTAAGGGAAATAAACCTTGATGAACGCTCCATCATGGAACGAATGTGAACTAAATCTTCGTGACTATTTTGGCTCATAATAAAAGTACTTTGAATTACAAAGTTAATAGTTTAAATGAATAATCCAAGAAAAGGAAGAAGAAAAAATAAAATTATTTAAAACAATGTTTCTCAAAACCATTTTTTCTTTTTGAACAAAAATACTCCAAAGCACGAAAGCATAATAGAAACGGCAATTACAATCCAAATGCCATAGTGGTTGTTCTCTAAAGCATTGGGTACATTCATTCCGTATAAACTTGCAATCAAGGTTGGAATCATCAGGATAATCGAAATCGAAGTCATTTGCTTCATAATCGTATTCATATTATTCGAAATCACAGAAGCATACGCATCCATTGTTCCCGTTAGTATGTCGCTGTAAATATTAGTAGTTTCCTGCGCTTGACGCAATTCAATTTCTACATCTTCCAGCAAATCCAAATCAAAATGTTCTTT
>JAYVGE010000375.1:0-2836 GCA_043772515.1 Flavobacterium sp.
ACATTTTATTTGTCGCACCCAAAAATGGAAGTTCCGATTGACGGCTCTATTTATTCTGTAAACGAAGGAAATTATGTTCATTTCCCCCAAGGAATAAAAGATTATATCAAATATTGCCAGTTAGAAGAAAACGGCAGACCTTACACTTCCAGATATATTGGCAGTTTAGCTTCCGATATTCACAGAAATATAATAAAAGGAGGAATATATTTATACCCAACAAGTTCTAAGGCTCTCAAAGGAAAATTACGTTTATTGTACGAATGCAATCCGATGGCTTTTATAGTCGAACAAGCCGGAGGAAAAGCTTCAGATGGTTTTAACCGCGTAATGGAAATTATTCCAACTTCACTACACGAACGAAGCGCTTTCTTTTGCGGAAGCCTAAATATGGTTGAAAAAGTAGAAGATTGTATGCAAAAAGCGAAGTTGAGTAAATACTAAATTGCGTATTTATCAAAAATAAAAATCACAGTTTAAGATGTTTAAACTGTGATTTTTTATTTTATTCTAAAACAAAGTAACCTGTCCGTCTTCATCCAACTGAATGTCAGAATCATCGATAGTAGTTGCTCCTTGTACTTCTATTTCTTCTGGAATTATCTCTTCAGGAGCTTCATACGGTAATGGTTCTAATAAATTTACTTGCTTCAATTTATCAGTTGTCAATTGATTACCGAGTGCTTTAAATCCTTTTACGGCAATAAAAGACTCAATATCTACGGTGAAATTCTCTTTCTGGACTCCTTTTATTTTAGTAAAAACTAATTCGGCAACAGGTCGATAATCTGTAGCTACAATTTCTAATCTGGAATTGGCATGTTCCGTAATAAGAGATTCCTCTTTATTTTCGGTTTCCACCAAGAAACGTTTTATGTAGTAGCGTTCTTTTTCTCCATCAAAGTAAATAGCGGAAATTGGTTTTTTTGGAATCCATTTTTCCAAAACTATCATATCTTCATCAAAATGCGTCGTCAATTCAGGCGTAATGACTTTTATTTTTCCGGATTGCGAAATCACTAGAATTTTGTCACTTGGTCTAAATTCACCCAACAGCTCTCCCCTTGCATCCACATTTAATCGTTGCACCGTATCATCAAACCAAACTTTTCTTGGCAATAGCGTTGAAATACCTTTCTCCTTCAATTCGATTTTCTTGATAGGATATTTAGAAACTAAATTCCCCTTGGAAGCACGACCTTTTATAGCCAAAGAAGCAAAATCAATATCGAATTTCAATTTCTTGATACTTCCCACCTGACGCAATAAAATCGTAATTACCTCTGCTTCCCCGTTCGGATTACAAGAAAAATACAAGGTTTGTGAACCATTAGTTTCATTGGTCAAATCATACGGTTTGTCGCGGGTAACTCCCGAAACATTGAATCGTTTGATATAGGATGGTCCCGATTTTCCATCACGGTAAATCATATTGTAAATGGTGCGTTTATCACTTTTATCAAAAATGGCGATATGAATAATATCTTTACCAACAAATGTTTTGGCATCGACTTTTGTAATCATCATTTTACCGTCTCTCAGAAAAACAATTACATCATCAATATCGGAACAATCAGTAACGTATTCGTCTTTTTTCAAACTTGTACCAACGAAACCTTCTTCTCTATTAACGTATAATTTGGTGTTTCTTAAAACTACTTTCGTCGCTTCGATATCATCAAAAATACGCAGTTCTGTTTGGCGTTCTCTGCCTTTTCCGTACTTCTCTTTTAACTTTGTAAAATAAGCAATAGCAAAATCAATTAAATTCGCTAAATTATACTCTACTTCCTTCATTTCGTCTTCCAGCCTGGCAATCAAGTCATCGGCTTTATCAGAGTCAAAACGAGTAATACGGATCATCGGGATTTGGGTCAATCTTTGTAAATCATCATCGGTAATTTCTCTGACGAATGATTTTTTGAAAGGCTCAAATCGGTCATACATATATTTGTAAAGTGACTCTCTATCCGAATATAATTTGAAATCAATGTACATTTCCTCACGAATGAAAATTTTCTCTAAAGTCGAGAAATGCCATTTGTTTTTTAATTCTTCTAATTGAATTTCCAATTCTTGTCGAAGCAAATCAACCGTTCTATGAGTCGAAATTTTCAGCATATCCGAAACTCCGATAAACAATGGTTTATTATCTTCAATCACACAACCTAAAGGCGCTACCGAAGTTTCGCAAGCCGTAAATGCAAATAAAGCATCAATAGTTTTATCGGGAGAAACCCCGGGAAAAAGATGAATTAAGATCTCAACCTCAGCGGCTGTATTGTCTTCAATTTTTTTGATTTTGATTTTGCCTTTATCATTGGCTTTCAAAATACTATCAATCAAAGTCGTTGTATTCGTCGAAAACGGAATTTGGGTAATTACCAATGTATTTTTGTCCAGCTGGCCAATTTTGGCACGAACCCGAACACGCCCACCGCGCAATCCATCATTATAATTGGATACATCGGCAATACCTTGTGTTAAGAAATCAGGATATAACGTAAATGGTTTACCTTTCAGAATTTTAATAGACGAATCAATCAGCTCATTAAAATTATGAGGCAATACTTTGGTAGAAAGACCTACTGCAATTCCTTCTGCGCCAGAAGCGAGTAACAATGGAAATTTTACTGGTAAGTTGTTTGGTTCAGCCCGACGACCATCATAAGAGACACCCCAATCGGTAATTTTTGGAGAATATAAAACCTCCAAAGCAAATTTTGACAAACGCGCCTCTATATAACGGGAAGCCGCAGCTCCATCTCCCGTCAAGATATTACCCCAGTTTCCCTGGCAATCGATCAATAATTCTCTCTGACCAATTTGCACCATC
>JAYVGE010000376.1:0-6857 GCA_043772515.1 Flavobacterium sp.
CGAATGTTGATTTCGAAGCAGAAATCTTACGCTACAGCTACCAATCGATGACAACACCTTCGTCTGTAATCGATTTTAATATGAGAACTCAAGAAAAAGAACTCAAGAAAGAGCAACAAGTTTTAGGAGGTAAGTTTGATAAAAACAATTATACAGAAGAACGTGTTTGGGCTACGGCCGAAGATGGGACTCAAATACCCATTTCGATGGTCTATAGCAAAGATTTGAAAAAAGACGGTACCAATCCGCTACTTCAATATGCCTATGGTTCTTATGGGTATTCTATGGATGCGACTTTCTCATCGACGCGGTTGAGTTTGTTAGATCGTGGCTTTATTTTTGCCATTGCCCATATTCGTGGTGGCGAAGATTTAGGGAGACAATGGTACGAGGATGGAAAATTGTTGAATAAGAAAAATACCTTTACCGATTTTATAGCCTGTTCCAAATTTTTAATAGCCCAAAAATACACTTCGACAGCACATTTATATGCCGAAGGAGGTTCTGCCGGAGGATTATTAATGGGAGCAGTAATAAATATGGCTCCAGAATTGTATCATGGGGTAATCGCTCAGGTGGCTTTTGTAGATGTAATGACCACGATGCTCGATGATAGTATTCCGCTTACGACAGGGGAGTACGATGAATGGGGAAATCCAAATATTAAAAAATTCTACGATTATATGTTGTCTTACTCTCCTTATGATAATTTAAAATCACAACAATATCCTAACATGTATGTGTCGACGGGATTGCATGATTCACAGGTACAATATTGGGAACCAGCAAAATGGGTAGCCAAAATTAGAACTTTAAAAACAGATTCGAATCTTCTATTGCTAGATACCAATATGGATGCGGGTCACGGAGGGGCTTCGGGGCGCTTTGAAGCAATTAAAGAATTGGCCAAAGAATTTAGTTTTTTATTGGATTTAGAGAAAATAAAAAAATAATTAGTTTTTTTTTGTTAAATTTGTCACCTATCAAGGTAAATTAAAAAGTATCCTTGATTAACTATTTTTTTATGAAAGAAGAAATAAATGCTTATAATAATGTTTTAGAATTAATAGGTAATACACCACTTATTAAACTAAATAAGGTTACTGAAGAACTGGAAGGTAATTTCTATGCAAAGGTAGAGGCTTTCAATCCAGGACATTCTTCAAAAGATCGAATAGCATTATATATAATCGAAGAAGCTGAAAAAAGAGGCATATTATCACCAGGCGACACCATTATAGAAACAACATCGGGTAATACTGGTTTTAGTTTGGCAATGGTAAGTATCATAAAAGGATACAACTGTATTCTTGCAGTTAGTTCAAAATCTTCAAAAGACAAAATAGACATGCTTCGCAGTTTAGGGGCAAAAGTGTACGTGTGTCCTGCGCATGTATCTGCCGATGACGAACGTTCCTATTACAATGTAGCCAAGCGTTTGCACGAAGAAACCAAAGGGTCTGTTTATATCAATCAGTATTTTAATCAATTGAATATTGATGCCCATTATAAATCTACAGGTCCTGAAATTTGGAAACAAACCAATGGTAAAATTACCCATCTTGTAGCCTGTAGCGGTACTGGAGGTACGATTTCTGGAACGGCAAAATTCTTAAAAGAGCAAAATCCAAATATTAGAATTCTAGGAGTAGATGCTTTTGGTTCGGTCTTGAAAAAATATCATGAAACCAAAGAATTTGATAGTGAAGAGATTTATCCGTATCGTATAGAAGGTTTGGGTAAAAATTTGATTCCATCGGCAACCGATTTTGATATTATAGATCAATTTATGAAAGTTTCTGATGAAGAAAGTGCTCATTCTGCAAGAGAAATTACCAGAAGAGAAGGTTTGTTTGTGGGATATACCTCAGGAGCAGTTTTACAAGCCATTAAGCAGTATGCAGAAGCAGGAGAATTTGATGCCAATAGTAATGTAATTGCTATTTTCCCCGATCATGGTTCCCGTTATATGAGCAAAGTATTTAGCGATGATTGGATGAATGAGCAAGGTTTCTTTGACAGTATCAACGAAGAAGAAGCACAGAAAATCGAATTTATAAAATAAGATATTAGTATAAAGTAGTAAGATAAAAAAACTCCATCAATTTAAAACATGATGGAGTTTTTTAGTTTTAAAAGGCTTTTTTACCTACAAAATATGGTTTCATTATTATTCTGTTTCAACCACCTCATTGTAATCTCTTTTTTGTCATTTCTGACACAAAAACACAACTAGCAGTCATACAGGTCTTTGCGAGGAACTAAGCAGTCACACTACTTGTTTCTTGTTACTGGGATTGCTTCGTTGCTCACAAAGACAAAATTACAAGGCTTATTAAACAGATAAAACTCCAAAAATATTCGGAGTTTTATCTGTTCTGGATGACTATCAGGACTAATATCTGCAATCTTAAATCTACTCTTCCATGGTATGATATACGTTCATCACGTCGTCATCTTCTTCCATTTTTTCGATTAGTTTTTCAACGTCTGCCATTTCGGTTTCGGTAAGTTTTTTTGTAATTTGCGGAATTCTTTCAAATCCAGAAGAAAGGATTTCTAGATTTCTGTTTTCTAGTTCTTTCTGGATAGTTCCAAAACTGCCAAAAGGGGCATAAATCAAAATTCCATCTTCGTCTTCAAAAACTTCTTCTGCTCCAAAATCGATCAATTCTAATTCCAATTCCTCAGGATCTATTCCATTGGCTAGAATTCGGAAATTACAAGTATGGTCAAACATAAATTCAACCGATCCTTGTGTTCCCATAGTTCCGTTGCATTTGTTAAAATAACTTCTAACATTGGCAACTGTTCTGTTATTATTGTCGGTAGCCGTTTCTATTAATAGCGCAATTCCGTGAGGAGCATAGCCTTCAAACAAAACTTCTTTGTAGTTGGCAGTGTCTTTGTCTATTGCTTTTTTTATGGCGCGTTCTACATTTTCTTTGGGCATATTGGCTGCCTTAGAGTTCTGTATTACGGCTCTTAATCGGGAGTTGGCCTCTGGATTTGGCCCACCTTCTTTTACAGCCATTACAATATCTTTACCAATTCTAGTAAAGGCTTTGGCCATTGCCGACCAACGTTTCATTTTTCTACCTTTTCGGAACTCAAACGCTCTTCCCATTGCTATTTTTTATTTTGAACTGCAAAAATACAGTTATTAGTTATTTTTACCAAAATCAAATTATATTCTTTTGAAAAATACAAACTATAATCTTGATTTTTTATTTTAATGCATTATATTCTTCGATGATAGTGATGGCTTCATTCAAATAATGATTTGTTTTTAAGGCATCAATTTGATTTTGATTTGCTGTTCTCTCAGAGGGGTAAATCACCAGAAGCGACGCATTGTATTCTGAATTTGAAACAGTAAGATTGATGCTTTTTTCGTCAAATGTGCTTATCTCATCCCATAAAGTAGTTAGCTTACTTTGCTCCTCAAAAATAGCATCTAGTGTTAAAGGCATTGCTAGTTTCGGCTTGTTTAACAAATCGTTTATCTTTTTGTTGATCGAATTGACTGCGTTGAAATAGGGGTCGTTGGCAACTCTTAGGCGACTGTTTTTAGACAATTCGGCTATCAAACTATTTTTTACGTAGGGTTTAAATTTTATTTGATTGGGTAAGGTGTCATTTTTAAAAGCTGTCGGATAATTACTCTCTCGCGGCAGTATAGATTCGTAAATACTAGGGATTGCTACATCCGGAATAACACCAATATTTTGATGGCTTCTCCCTGTTATTCTATAGAATTTATTAACAGATATTTTTACAAAATTGGTATTGTCTCCTTTTTCTAAAGGAAGAATTGTTTGCATTGTTGCTTTTCCCAAAGTGGTGCTCCCGATTAATAAAACGCGATTGTAATCTTGTAGAATGGAAGCAAAAAACTCACTAGCTGATGCCGAACTTCCGTTTATTATAAGTACAATAGGGCCTTTGTAAAGCATGCCTCTGTAGGGGTCATCTATTACAGCTTGTCTCTTTGTTTTGTCAGTAATGATAGAAATGGGACCTGTGTTTATGAACATTCCTGCCAGTTTTATGGCTTCTTCCATAGATCCGCCGCCGTTGTCTACCAAATCGATTACAAGTCCTTTGATGTCGTCTCTTAGTAATTTGATGATTTCTTTGGCAACATCTTCGGCACAACCTTGCCCTGTGTTTCCTTCAAAATCAGAGTAGAAACTAGGTATTTTTATATAACCAGTTTTAGCTTTTTTGTCAATTACAAAACTGTATACCGTGTTTTTATTGTCTTTTAGAATTTGCTTTTCTATTGTAACGGTATTGTTTTTTCCTGTTTTTCGTTTTAGGATTAAAGTAATGTTTTTATTCGATTCGGATTGCATTAAATTCGAAATCGATTCTAATGACGCACACGATACGGTTAGTGTTTCTTTTTGATTTGATATAGCAATGATTTGGTCTCCTTTTTTGATTTTTTTGTTCAAAAAAGCTGGGCCATTTGGGTCTAACTCATCGATGATTAATTCGTTTTTTTCGTTGAGACTTACCGTTAATCCCAACGATAGGCGCTCTTTGGATAAGGAGGCTACAAAACTTGACTTGCTTTCGTTGCTAAAATAATCGGTGTGTGGGTCGAAATAATTACAGAAATAACTATAAAAACTTTCGTTCAATCTTTTATCACTTTCAAGGAGCGCATTTATTTTACAAATCTCATTTTGAATCAGTGTTTTTTTAGATTGTATTTCTAATGTTTTGAAATTGGTTTTTATAGAATCTAGGTTTTTACTAAGACTTGATAGGTCGTTTAGAATCTCGTAGCGTATTTTCTTTGTCCATACTTTTTCTATGTTATTTTCGGCTAAATAAAAGGAGAATTTATTTTTATTAAAACGAATGCTGTCTTTTAAATCATAATCGATAGTTTGGGTATCTATTTTTTCTAAAATACTTTTGTTTCTCAAAAGTCCTTTTGTATAAACAGTCGATATATGGGCAAGAAAATCGCAGTTTTTGTTTTTGATCAAATCATCAATATTCAAACGGTATTTTTGAGAAAGTGCTTCGTATTCCGATTTTAGAAACAGGTTCCTGGCAGGATCAAGTTCATCGATAAGGTTGTCAAAAATAGAAACCGACAGACTGTCGTCTATCGGTTTTGGTTGTAAATGTTCGCTCAGTAAGAGCGTGTTTATTTTAGAAATTATTTCACAAGGCTTTGTGTCATTTTGTCCAAAAAGGGAAAAAGACAGTAAAAGGAGTAACGGATATAATTTCTTCATATTAAATCTATTTTTTATAAAACGGAAGCTTAACTACTTTAGCCAAAACATCATTTTTTCGTATCCTAATAAATAGGTCACTATCAATAGCACTGTTTTCGGTGGTTACATACCCCAGACCAATCCCTTTGTTCATCGATGGCGACATGGTTCCCGAAGTTACGATTCCGATTACGTCTCCAGTTGCATTTACGATTTCGTAATCATGGCGTGGTACACCTCTGTCGATTAGTTCAAAAGCAATTAGTTTTTTGGTAACACCAGTTTCTTTTTGTTTTTTTAAATTCTCAGAATTAGTAAAATCTTTATTAAATTTGGTAATCCATCCTAAACCTGCTTCTAATGGAGAAGTGGTATCGTTGATGTCATTTCCGTACAGACAAAATCCCATTTCCAAACGCAAAGTATCTCTTGCTGCCAAGCCAATTGGCTTAATGTCAAATGCTGCACCAGCTTCAAATACTTTATTCCAAATTTGTTCTACTTCCGAATTTTTGCAATAAATCTCAAAACCTCCTGAACCAGTATATCCAGTAGCAGATATGATTACGTTTTGGATTCCAGCAAAATCAGCTACTTCAAAATGATAATATGGAATTGCCGATAAGTCTATTGAAGATAAAGATTGCATTGCTTCGACGGCTTTTGGCCCCTGTATTGCCAATAAAGAATATTCGTCAGATAGGTTTCTCATTTCTACTCCCAAATCATTATGAGCCGAAATCCAATTCCAATCTTTATCTATATTCGAGGCATTGACTACCAATAAATACTGGTCTTCTTTCATTTTGTAAATTATCAAATCATCTACAATTCCGCCATCATTGTTGGGTAAACAAGAATATTGTGCTCTACCAATGGTTAGCGTTGCAGCATCATTTGAAGTTACTTTTTGAATCAAAGCCAGTGCATTTGGTCCAGAAAGAATGAATTCTCCCATGTGAGAAACGTCAAAAACACCAACTGCGTTTCGAACAGTTTCGTGTTCTGCATTGACTCCTTCGTATAAAATTGGCATGTTGTACCCAGCAAAAGGTAGCATTTTCGCTCCCAAACCCTCATGTATGTGCGTAAGTGCAGTGTTTTTCATTGTGTTTTTTTATTTTTTGTTTAAAGTGCTAATTTATTATTTTTATTTTGTGTTACAAAGGAGTTCAGAAGCAAAATCTATAAGTATGAAGCCTTTTAGAATAATAGTGTATCCGAAATAGGTATTTCTGATTTTTTCTGGAGGTATCTCGTTATTTTTTTAATGGATTTTGTTTTTTTTGAGTCAAGCTTTTTGTTTATGGCAATCGATTTTAAGAGTATTATACCATTAGTGTTTATAAATTAATTCCAATATCAGCTCCCTCTTCTTTGGAGAGGATTTAAATAATATCGTAATAGAAAGGATATAAAATTAGGGTAAATGCATGAGTTGTTTTTCAAAACTATTTTTATAGCTTTAAATAAATGCTAAAATTCACATTTTTTCATTTTAAAAAGTGTGTTTTATTACATTTTTTAAAATGAAAAATGCATATTTGTTGTAGATTTAATTTAATAAATTGTTTATTAATAGATTATGCGAATCAAGAGTTGAAAAAGCAGTTGTTA
>JAYVGE010000377.1:0-2835 GCA_043772515.1 Flavobacterium sp.
CCCGACCACGATTATGCAACTTTGTTTTGTTATCAATTAATATTTCAAAAATAACTAATTCATATATTTGAATCCGATACAAAGATATGAGCCCGACTCAAACGGAGTTTACGGAGGATGGGACACGCCTAGAAACAAACCTAAAACAAAACGGAAACTAATTATAATTTTGTAAAATGCAGTGAAAGTGTGTTAAAAAATTATCATAATATTAGCAGATAGCAGTTACAAAAAAATGTAATTTGGCACTTTAATTTCGTTCACTTGAACACCTGAAAATGCACCTTATGAATAAAATAAAAATACTTTGGGTAGATGATGAAATCGACCTTTTGAAACCACATATATTATTTCTGGAAAAGAAAAATTACGAGGTAACCACTTGTAATAATGGACTTGATGCTATTACAATATTCGAAGAAAATAATTTTGATATTGTTTTTTTAGATGAAAATATGCCAGGAATGAGTGGTTTGGAAACGCTTTCAGATATGAAAGAAAAAAAATCAACGGTTCCTATGATTATGATCACTAAAAGTGAGGAAGAGTACATTATGGAGGAAGCCATTGGTTCTAAAATTGCAGACTATTTAATCAAACCTGTAAATCCGAATCAAATTTTATTGAGTTTGAAAAAAAACTTAGATCATTCCCGGTTGATTTCTCAAAAAACAACACTGGATTATCAGAAGGAATTTAGAAAAATCACCACGGAAATGGCTATGGTAAATTCCTATGAAGACTGGATAGAATTGTATAAAAAATTGATTTTTTGGGAATTGGAATTAGAGAATATAGACGATCAAGGTATGGTTGGAATTTTAGAATCTCAAAAAACAGAAGCCAATTCACAATTTGGAAAATTCATTGAACGCAATTATGAAGATTGGTTTGCTCCGCCTGCTCGCCAAGGCTCGAGTGCACCAAAAGTAGATAAACCTGTACAGTCGCACACGTTATTTAAAGAATTAGTACTTCCTGAACTCCAGAAAAAGGACAAGCCTATTTTGTTTGTCGTGATTGACAATCTGCGCTATGACCAATGGAAAACCTTTGAAAGTGTAGTAGGAAATTACTATAAACTGGAGAAAGAAGTTCCCTACTACTCTATTCTTCCTACGGCGACGCAATATGCACGAAATGCTATTTTTTCTGGTTTGACGCCATTAGAAATGGAAAAACAGTTTCCGCAATACTGGAAAAACGATCCCGAAGAAGGGGGTAAAAACCTTTTTGAATCAGAATTTTTAAGCGCACAACTAAAACGATTGGGTTTGAATATCAAGGAAGATTATTTTAAAATAACCAGTCTTTCCGGTGGAAAAAAATTATCCGAAAGCTTCAAAGCCTTGAAAGATAATGATTTAGTAACCGTAGTGTATAACTTTGTAGATATGCTCTCTCACGCTAAGACTGAAATGGATGTAGTGAAAGAATTAGCCTCTGATGACAAGGCTTATCGCTCGTTAACGTTAAGTTGGTTCAAGAATTCGCCTTTATTAGAGATAATACAACAGGCTCAAAAAATGGGTTTCAAATTGATTTTGACTACCGATCACGGAACCATAAATGTAAAAAATCCATCAAAAGTAGTGGGTGATAAAAATACTAGTTTAAATTTACGGTACAAAACAGGTCGCAGCTTAACGTACGAAAACAAAGATGTTTATGCTATAAAAGAACCAAAAAATATTGGCTTGCCATCTATTAATATGAGTAGTTCTTATATTTTTGCAAAAAATGATTTGTTTTTAGCCTATGTTAACAACTACAATCATTATGTGAGTTATTATAAAAATACGTATCAGCATGGTGGAATATCATTAGAAGAGATGATTATTCCGTTTTTAGTTTTTAATCCAAAATAAGTAGTCAAGCTCGATTTTTACTATTCATTGCGAGGAACGAAGCAATCACATTAAGTTGCTCAACTTGTGTCTTGTTAGTGCGATTGCTTCGTTCCTCGCAATAACCTATTAACCACTGAATAATAAATACTTAATTCATGAATACCATTTTTTCTATTGACCAACTCGAAGAAGTTGCACAAAAAATCATAGCCGAAAAACCAAATAAAGTAATTCTTTTTCATGGAGAAATGGGCGTTGGCAAAACTACATTAATCAAGCAATTGTGTATAATTCTTGGAGTAACAGGCGCCACAAGCAGTCCGACATTTTCTTTGGTCAACGAATATGAGGCCAATCACAATTTAGTAGTCTATCATTTTGATTTTTACAGATTAAACAAAGAGGAAGAGGCTCTAGATATGGGTGTTGATGATTATTTGTATTCTGGAAATTGGTGTTTTATTGAATGGGCCGAAAAAATTCCCAATTTAATTCCTGAAGTTCATTCGGTAATTACAATCTCATTGCTTCCTAACGGAACACGTTCTTTAACACTAAAATAAAAACTTGAACATGAACGCAGATCTTACTGTTGAAATTATTCCTTTTTCAGCTGAATTAGCAGCCCATATAAAAATCTTAAATTTGGAATGGCTTACCAAATATTTCGAAGTTGAGCCCAAAGATGAAATTGTGCTTTCGGATCCACAAGGGCAAATTATTGACAAAGGGGGATTTATTTTTTATGCCAAACATAATAATGCCATTATTGGTACAGTTTCTCTTATAAAAATTGACGATTCGACTTTTGAATTAAGTAAAATGGCTGTTACTGATGGTGTGCAAGGATTAGGAATTGGAACAAAAATGCTAAACCATTGTATAGTATTTGCCCAAGAAAAAAAATGGGACAAACTGATTTTATATTCCAACAGAAAGTTGGTATCTGCTATACATTTGTATGAAAAATTTGGTTTTGTTGAAA
>JAYVGE010000378.1:0-2828 GCA_043772515.1 Flavobacterium sp.
TATCTGTGAACTAGTTTGCGGGTGCAAATATAATATTTTTTTTTAATTTACAATGCGCTTTTATAAATTTACTTTAAAAAAATATACTGAAGATTCTGTTTCTTGTCCGTGGAGAAAATAAGGATTAGATTAATTATATTGATTCCGTGAGGGCAGAACTATCTAACAAAATCCAATACTTTTTCAAAAGCAGTTTCTTCTTATTCAGATTATCTAATCTTTTTGACTAATCCGCTACTTTTGCTTTTGAATCTCAATATTATTTTTAACTGTCTCTGTAACTAAAAAAAAAACTAAACTTTCGTTTCGGGTTTAAATACTGGCGGAGAAAGAGGCTCCGATGCCTTTATAATAATCCCAGTAAATACAGGGCTTACGATATACTATTTAAGAACTGGGTCACCAATAGGGTCACTTAACTTTCAGAGTCTAAAATCATTGTGTAGTAAAGATAATAAATTGTATTGATATTTCATTTTTATTTGAAATAATCGGGTTTTATAAGTAGCCTATTTCCATTGTCCATAAGAAAATAAAAGATCTATTTTATTTTTTAGAATGCTTAAGTCATCAATTATTTCTTAAATATGGAATGCTTTTATCATTAACTCCTGCTCACTTCTTGAGATCCCTATTTCTTTGGCTA
Source organism: Flavobacterium sp. (assembly GCA_043772515.1). Lineage (GTDB taxonomy): Bacteria > Bacteroidota > Bacteroidia > Flavobacteriales > Flavobacteriaceae > Flavobacterium. Next base: position 647 of record JAYVGE010000378.1, read on the forward strand.
TAGTTTTCCAGTTGCTTGTTACTTGAAGAACTTCTTGCATAATAGCTTCCATTTGTTGTTTGTTTAAACGGAAATATTCGCCAACGCCTTTTGCCAATTCAAAATCAAGATCGTTGTTATCGGTATCTATGTTTAAAGCTAAACCGTCTTTGTCAATAGATGGGTTAAGGTCATATGCCGGTGATAATATCCAACCTTCTTTTGTTAGTATAAAACCGTGGTTTCTTAAATGGTCGTCTGTATTGGAAATAGCAATATTGAAGATTATTCTGCGCCATAGTTGATGTAAATTTGCTTCTATGTTTGCGCCGTAATTGCTAATAAATTCAGCAATGTCCAAGTAGCTTGCTGGATTGTCACGAATTGTATCTTCATTGTTAGCCGTCATTGTCATTGCAGAAGCAAAATGTATCCTTTCTCCGTTTTCCCGATCAAAACGTTTTGTAAAAAATGTATGATAGTTGCCCATTATTTTTTCTATACGACATGGTGCCATTTCTACTCCAGCATTAATGGCTAATTGATAGGCTAAGAATTCCCAAGCAGCTTTATCTGTTGTATCTGTTTTAGATGGGAATTTGGCAATCCAAAGACTTTTATCGGCATCTAAGACATTGGCTTTTGGTCTTGCTCCGCCTAATGAGGAACCTGGTACCATTAAAACGGATAACCATTTTTTTACCTCATCATTATCATCCTTATTTTCAAAATTAGCGGCTGCGTTTTGCAACTCACGAATGGATGACCATGGTGGAGTAGAAGCTGTTTTATTGTTGTCCAGAAAATCTCCTTCGGGGTTTATCTTAAAACGTAATGCTCCCATACGGCTTTCGTCATAAACACCTAAAAGGAAATCAATGTCGTATAGTGTTGGTGTTTTTTCTCCCTTTTCTTTAGCCCATTGTGCAGCTCTTCGTTTCATTAGCGTTCGTCCCCAAGTGTCAGGCATACTGTCTAGGAATATACCAAAGTTTTCTTTTTGGTTTGGGTATTGTGGACCGCCGTATAATCGAATATCAGGGTCGAGTATAATTTTTTGTTCAGATTTAAGCCATTCATTATCGTATTCAAAACTGAATGCTTTTTTACCTTTGGCTTGTTGTGCTGAGAGGATACCAATGATTTTTGGCTCGGACATTTCTTGCCAATGTGCGTAAACGTATATGTCGGTTTTGTTGATGGACACTATGGATGGTTATATTTTTGGATTATTAGAGTTGTTCCGTTGATTACGCTCGGTATGACACTATCATTTTAGCAGTTCAAGATCTTGAAGTTTTCTTCCTAGTTCATCATCGGAAGCGAGTTTAAGAAAATCATCTTGAAGACCTAATACTCTTAGTACATTAAAATAAGCACCGATAGCAACGCTAGGATTACCTTTTTCTATTTGATATAAAGTAGTCCTAACAATATCTGCTCTTTCTGCTACTTGAATAGCAGTTAGCTTTCTTCTTTTCCTAGCTAGTTTTATGTTTTCCCCCATCTGTTCTAATGTCATCTGGTGCTTAGGAAAAACAATTTGTTTTTTTCTGTTCATTTTAACAAATGTTCATTATTATGAACAAAAATAGTATTTATGTTCATAATAACAAACATTTTGTGTATTTTATTCTTTAGTAGTTACTGCTGTATCATCTTTATAATTGGTACTGTAGCAGGTTAAATAATGGATTTTATTTTCCACTAAAACATGTTTTTTAGAGACTATTTTTCATTAATAATTTAATGCGTGCAAAAGTTCCAACGTCATATTTTTTTGGCGACAAGCTCACATACTCTAATTTCTAATACGTTCTTTGGTGTTTTTTAGATGCTTTAGAATATCTGATTTGAAGTAGAATTGTTCTAACTTTTCGATGTCAGTAACAAAAGTTTCTGTAGTAGTAGCGAACAAAGCTCTTGGAATTACAATATCCTTATCTCTGGAAAGATTTAGCTTACTATGGTCCATATCCCAAAATAAGTGTTTTGGAAAATAGCTTTTAGAAGAGAAAAGACAACCCCTTTTCCTGAGGAAATATTAATTACCCCAGCTTCTGTAAATGATTTGACCGTTTTTAAAGAAGCTTGGACAAACAAACAAAACAGATGCTTTTTTGGGGATAAAATCTATCATCATCAAGACTTTTTTTCTGACCTTGAAAAAGAAAACAACTCAATAATGATGACACCCGTTAAG
>JAYVGE010000379.1:0-2822 GCA_043772515.1 Flavobacterium sp.
AATACTTTTTCGTTTTATTGGCATTTTCTGAACATCATTTTTACCGAATAATCCATGAAAATACAAACCAAACATGGCTTTGGTATTTAAGAAATAAACTGTCTTTTCTTCGTCTTCTAAGACCTCTGTGATGTCAGTTAGGAAATCTTCAAATTCAAAACCTACATGATCTTTTCTTAGTTCAGTCTTTGTTTCTGCCCATCGTTGTTGCATTTCTTTGAGGTTTTTAATTTTTTCAATTTCACCTTTATCATTTACTCCTAACAGAATGTCACCAAACGCATAGATGTCTTCTTTTAGCAATCGCTCGTTTCGTATCGATTGATTGGATGTAAAAGTCACTTTTGACGTAAATACATCAAAATAAAATAAATCACTTATTTTCCCTAAATAAGTAATTTCGACATTGCGTGTGCATCCTATCTCAATTTCTCCTCTTTTATTTGAAAAATCGATTGTTGTGGTTTTAAATTTAAAGGTGCCTTTTTTCTCTAAAACTGGATTTAAATAAAATTCTGTCATGAAATGACTTGATGATACCATATAGATTATTTTTTAGGGTATTCTACTCTTATTCTATCATTTGTATGATCCATACCGAACCAATCACGATTAGAAGACCAATGAAAGTACTCATTTCGTAGTTTTCGCAATAAGGTTTGAGAGTTATAATGTATTTCTGCTTCGGATGTTTCTATAGCAGGATAATTATCTTCCCACGCATATACTGGAGGCGCTTTTGTTTTGTCTTCGGGGGCATTATATTCACCCTCTTTTTGCAAATAGGTTTTACGAGATTCAAGCTGTGATTTTATACTTTCGTCGTATGCATGTTGTTGCCCTCTCTCGTATGCCTTTTGTTTGTCATAATCAAATTCTGATTTGTTTGATGAGATATTGTCTTTTGCTGTTTCTTGCTGCTCATAAATTTTGACTTCTTTTTTGTTTTTCAAAGCCGTAAGTTCTACATCGCTAATAAACGCCCATTCTTTATTATCTTTCAGAACATGGTTTTTTAGATACGCTTTGGCTTGAACCAAAACAGGAAACTCTGAAATAGAATAAGTAGTTAAAACTCTTTTACTCTTTGGCATATATTTTTCTGTAATAAGAGGTTCACAATAGTCTGCCATAAAATGAAGCGGAATGTAACTGTATTCTTTTCTTATATTTCGATCGCTACTCAATGCTTCGTAACCGACTTGCTTTGCTAGATAGGCTGTTATAAAATTACCGCTCAGGATAGAAAATAATTCTACAACTTTAGCAGGATAGTACCAAAATGGTCTTGTAATTTTTATTTGGTTTTCTGTGAACCAATAACCATCTATTAATGCTTGGCGTAAAATTTGTAATTCGCTATTTGATGTGCGAAAAGATGTAGGCTTTAAGAACGCACTAGTCTCTATCTCATCAATTGTTTCGAGTTCGTTTAAGTAAGCACCTCCAATGTCGCAATGTACACCAGGGAAGCTCCTTTCGACCAAACTGTTATTTCCATCAGAATCTACCTTATTGTGTTTTTTGTCAACCCTTGTTAAGGCAAAATTTTCTCGGTGCTCGTCTTTTGCGGTAAAGTGTACAATTTTTTGAATGATACCCATATTTTGTAAGTTTAGCTCCTCTTCATCATTTTTAAAAAAACTATTTAGTAGATGAGTTGCTCCTTTTTTATAGACATTATCGCCTCCCATTTCGTCTATTTCTCCATAAGATGAAACCGTATCATAGATTCCTAAAAAACGAACATTAATATCAATATCCTCTAGTTCTTCCAGCTTTTCTATAATGTCTTTTTCTAGCAGACTAATCCCTAAATGGCCTCTTAATGGCATTTTGCCGTTTATAATATAATCAGTTTTTACCAACTGTCCGTCACGGTCTTTATAAATGGTGTGCTTATCATTCTTTTTTTCAGGGTCTTTAATCCCGTTTGTGCTAAAACTTGGGAGTCCGCCATCAATGCTACGCTGCTTTTGAGGAATGACATCTTTTACTTTCTCATAGTCCCGATTATTTCGTTGTTTTGAGTCTTGGTATTTGCCCACTTTTGTAGCAAGATAAACTCCTTTATTATAGTTTACCTCGGCTACAAAGTTGCGTGCCGATGCTGCACCTCGGCTGAATCCAAATACATCGAGGGTGATTTGACTTACTTTTTTTTCTGTATTTTCATCTTTCTTTAGTTGTCCTTGTATCTTGTCAGCAAGTTTCTCACAAGCCTCTCGTACTCTGGCTCGAACACCTGAAATGCTTCCTGCACCGTACTGAAAACCATCATCATCATCTCTACTAGCTTTACTGGTACCCATGCCTTCTATGTATATTTTGTACTCTTCATTGCAACATTTCCACATACGGACTACATTGGTATAGTCGTTGCTAAAGCTGTTATCAGTACCCATTTTGTCCATCATGGTTCTATTAGAGGCTACCAGATACACATCTTTTTCGGGCATAAGGTCTAGTTCGCTTTGCTGATGATAGTCTCTGTTTTCTATGGTTAGTAACTCTTCTATTCTTTTTTTGTTCGGTACTTTAGCGTATTGCTCTTCGTCCTTTTTTTCTATTTCTGAATTAGTAAGTGACCCATCAGGCTTGCCTTTATCTCCACCTCTGGCGTGTTTGGTTCTTAGGTCGGTATTGTACATATTGTTTAATGTACCATCTATAAATATCCCGAAATTAAGACGCAATTCATCGTCTTTTATATCGTCATCAGCCGATCCTGTGTTGTATACAAATGATTTTCCCATGATTATTTTTTTATTTTAAACACTCTAACTTCATTACCTATATTTACGTGTATGCTTTTACCATTT
>JAYVGE010000380.1:0-18494 GCA_043772515.1 Flavobacterium sp.
GATGCATAAACCTTAATTAATACTTCGTTGTCTTTTGGTATTGGTTTAGGCACTTCCATTAATTTGGCAACTTCCGGCGTGCCGTATTTTTTATATACAATTGCTCTCATTTTCTAATTATTCTGTAGATTTACTAACTGATTCTTAACTGGTGTTAATTGTTTTTATTAAAAATAATACTTCAAAATTACAATATTAGACTTGTTTCTAAAAAACAATTGGCATCTTATTATTGATGAATAAGATGCCAATTACGTGTTTTTTAGACAATAAAATTAATATCCAAAAAGTTCTTCTAAAGAAATTTTCGTTACCTCACCCAGTTTTTTCATTTCTTCAATAGATAAATTCTTTTCTGAAGCAACAATGGCATAAGTATATGGTTTGTTTGTAAAATGAGTATGATGAAAAGTTTTTAGATCTTGCATTGTAATAGAATCTACGGTTGTGTATATTTTTTTTCTAAGATCTTCATTTATTCCTAAATCTTTAGCGGCCAAATAATTGAAAACAATATTGTCTTGGGTAATTCTTTCTGTTTGAATGTCTTTTTTTACTTGAATTTTTGATAATTCTAAGTTGTTGGGTAACTCAGGCATTTTAGTCAATAATTCGTTCATCGCAGCAGTCGCATCCTTAAACTTGTCTGCTTGACTCCCCACATAAGCTACCAGATTGTATTGTTGGTCTTTTTTGCGTGGACTTGCATAATATCCATAGGTGCTATAGGCCAAAGCTTTGCTTTCTCTTATGGTTTGAAACACAACAGAACCCATACCGCCGCCAAAATAATTGTTAAAAACAGTTATTATTGTATTTTTATCTGCGCTATAATTCTCGGTGTTTCTTATCCATTTTGTTTCGGCTTGAACCATATCAAAATCGGTAAACAAAACTTGATTTTTTGTTTGTTCAATTTGTTTAAACTCTTTTGCCGAGGAAGCTACACTATAAACATCAGGAACTTTGTGTAATCGTTTCAACTGATCTATTAGAGAGGATAGCGGTTTTGGACCATAGTATATTATTGTTTGCTCATAATTGTTTAAGTTTTTGATTTTATCCATCAATTCCTGAACACTTACGGCTTCCAAATCTTTGTCTGTAAGTCTATTGTTGAATTTGTTTTTACTACCAAAGATAGCATAACTTGTCAAGCCTTGTAAAATTGTTCCTTTGTCGGCTTTGGCATCTTTTCTGGCTTTGGCAATTCTTTCCTTAAGGGAGATTAGTGCTGTGTCGTCTGATTTGACATTGGCTATAGTCTCTTCGTATAATTGTACTGCATTCTCAAAATTATCTTGTAATCCTTCAATAGAGACCGTCGTGTATTCTTCATCGGTAGTAACAGTAAAACTACAAGCTATTTTGTAAAAAGCTTTTGAAATCTCTTCAGCAGTCATTTTATCCGTTCCTAAAAATTGAATGTATTCTGAAGCCAAGGATTGTTTTAAATCATTCAAAGAACCAATTTTATACCTGTATTTCAAACGGAAAATGGCATTGTCTTTATTGGGTACATAGAGAACATCTGCTTTACCTAATTTCGATTTTTGAATGTCTTTGTTGTAGTCCAAAAATACTGGAGTAGCTGCATTGCTCGGAATTTCATTAATTTGTTTTACAAAGGCAGATTGTTTGTCTGCATTAGTTTCGACTGGAGTGATTTGTGGTTTTTCTATTTTTGTGGCATTTTTTTTGTCTCCTTTTCTTTTCAAAATAGCTACGTAATTATCTTTGAAGTATTTATTGGCAAAAGCAATGATGTCTGCTTTTTTTATTTTTGACAAATCATTTACATAGGCAACTTGGTCTTTCCAGTCCAACTCCGATGTAAAAGCATTCATTAAGGCACCTGCTCTTTGGTCGTATTTTTCTGTTTCGTATATTTTGTTTTTCTTGATATTGTTGATGATAGAAGGAATCAAATTATCATCAAAGTTTCCTTTTTTTAGATTTTCAATTTCATTCAGAATCAAGGTTTTTACTTCTTCAAGAGTCTGTCCGGTAGTGGGTTGTGCCGCCAAATATAAAACACCATAATCAATAAGTGTAAAAGTAAAAGCACTAGCATTGAGTAGTTTTTGTTTTTTTACTAAATTTAAATCTAATATTCCTGCATTTCCATTGGTTAACACTTGACCAACTAGATCTGCAATTAGGGCATCCTTGTCTTTGTTGCCAGGGAGTCTGTAAGCCATTGAAAGACTTTCTGCATCTGGTCCTGAAATTTCTTTTATAATTGGTTTTGTAATTGGTGCTTCTGGTTCAAAGCTATATTTTTCAAAAGGTTTGGGTTGCATATAACTAAAGGCCTTGTCAATTTTGGTAATTATTTCATCAGGATTAAAATCCCCAGACAAAATAATTCCCATATTATTAGGGACATAATATTTGGTAAAATATTTTCGAATCTCTACCAATGAAGGGTTTTTTAAATGTTCTATCGTACCAATAGTTGTTTGTAAACCATAATTGTGTTTTAGGAATAAGTTGCTAAATAATTCTTCGAAAACTAAATTGTCATCGCTATCTAAACCTCTGTTTTTTTCCTCATATACGGCTTCTAGCTCGGTATGAAAAATTCTTAGAATCGGGTTCCTAAATCGTTCTGCCTGTACGGCTATATATTTATCTTGTGAGCTACTTGGTACATCATCTGTATAGACAGTTTGCTCAAACGATGTAAAAGCATTTGTGCCTTGGGCTCCCATAGCAACCATCATTTTGTCATATTCATTTGCAATTCCGTATTTGCTTGCCACACCAGAAACGGAATCGATTTTTTTGTAAATCGATTTTCTTTCCACAGCATCTTTAGACTTATTGTAGTGTTCATACAAGGCATCAATTTTGTCTAATTCAGCTTTTTCTTTTGACCAATCTAATGAGCCGTACTTGTCAGTACCTTTAAAGAGCATGTGTTCTAGATAATGTGCCAAACCAGTATTTGTTTTTGGATCGGTCTTGCTTCCCGCTTTTACAGCAAGAAAGGCCTGGATTCGGGGATCCTTATTGGTAGGACTCAGAATTACCGTCAAACCATTTTTGAGCGTGTAAAACCGTGCCTTAGATGGGTCGTTGGTGACATATTTGTACGTATAGCCATTACTGGTTGCCTTTTTCCATTCAAATTGATTTTGTGAATAAGAAAGGGTTGTGACAATAATTGTTACAATTGATAATATAAATTTCTTTAGCATAATTTTTGTTTTGTTAAACGTTAGAATCTAGTGTTTTAATGAAATTAAGTTTGTTTGATGATTTTATAGCATTGTGTGTTTTGGTTCCCAATTTTTCTATTTGGTTAATTCAAAGATTGTACTTGTTTTCTTTTTTAAAATAATCCTAGGTGTTGCGAAAAATTAAAATAATAAAAGTCGTTCCGATTGATGACTTCATCACTCCAATCACTGCTTCTGCAACGATAGTTGTGTTTTGTCAATTCGGGAGTTTTTTGCAGGTAAGTCGATTTTTATTTTCATTTTTTTGAGATTATAAAATGCGTTATTCCTTTTACGAACCATTTTTATTCTATCGCTTTAATGAATTTTTGCATTTCTTGCATGGTTCCAATTGTAATTCTTGACCATTTTCCATTTTCTTCATAAATTTTGGTGCCTAGAATATTGTTGTTTTTTAATTGCTCAAAGAAATCCTTTTTATAGTTCGCTAATGAGAAATAGATAAAGTTTGTGTGAGAAGAAATACAAGTGATTTTTAATCTTTCTAGTTGTTCAATTGTATATTTTCTCGCTTTTTCGTTTAATGAATATGTTTCGTTTACAAATTTTTTGTCTTTTACTGATGCCAAAGCAGCTGTTACCGATGCTATGCTGATGTTTCCGTTTGCCCAAGATTGTAATTGGCTAAGTTGTCTAATAGTCTCAGTGTTTGCTATTGCATAGCCAATACGGGCTCCTGCTAATCCATATATTTTTGAAAATGTTTTTGAGATAATTAGGTTCTTATTTTCGATTACGAGACTTGCAAGCGATTCTTGGTCTGTAAACTCAATATAGGCCTCATCGACTAGTACTAAAGCTTTTTTTGTTGCCTCTTTTACAAAGTTCATAAGTTCTTCTCTGTTACAAATTGTTCCAGTTGGGTTATTAGGATTACAGATGTAAATTATTTTGGTTTCAGGTTCAATTGCTTTTAACATTGCAGATAAGTCATGCCGTTTATCTTCGTTAAGCGGAACTGCTATTTTTTTAAGCCCTAATTTTTGTGCTGTCTCCGTCCAGTAATTAAAGGTTGGCTCTGCCAAAATAAAACTGCCTTTATTTAAAGCAGCAAACCGAATTGATAAATCTAAAATTTCAGTAGAACCTGCTCCCAGTAGAATATTTTCGGCAATGACATTGTTTTTTTTAGCTATATCAGAAATTAATTCAGAAGTTAATTCCCAATTGTATCTGTTGCTAATATTGATGCTATTGGTCATTGCAATTCGGGCTAAAGGAGATGGTCCGTAGGGGTTTTCATTTGATTTTAACCGAATTAGATTGTTACTTTGAATGTCTGACAATAGTGGGATTGCTGGGGGAATTGCAAAATTGTCTAATGGTATAGTTCCCAAAGCTACAAATGCTAAACTAGTTTGTTTTATCCAATTTCTTCTATTTGTTTTCATAATGTTTTCGTAAGTTGCTTGATTGCACCTATTAAAAAAAGAAAGGCGTATGTAGGTTTTAAAACTAAAATTATTTGGTCGTGTCACTTTCAATCACACCATCTCTCAAACGAATTATCCGATGCGCATATTCTGCAATTTCTTCTTCGTGAGTCACCAGAATTACGGTATTTCCATTGGCATGAATAGCATCAAAAAGCTTCATGATTTCTACAGATGTTTTGCTGTCTAGATTTCCTGTGGGTTCATCGGCAAGAATGATAGAGGGTTTATTGACCAATGCTCTTGCAATTGCTACACGCTGGCGCTGCCCTCCCGAGAGTTGGTTGGGTTGGTGGTCCATTCGGTCGCCAAGATTTACTTGTTTTAAAACTTCGGAAGCACGAGCATTTCTTTCTTTTTTAGAATATCCAGCATAAATCATGGGTAAAGCTACATTGTCTAGTGCCGTTGTTCTTGGTAAAAGATTGAAAGTTTGAAAAACAAAACCAATTTCTTTGTTTCGAATTTCCGCCAATTCATCATCTTTCATCTGGCTTACATCTTTTCCGTTTAGAATGTAGCTTCCAGATGTTGGCGTATCTAAGCAACCCAATAAATTCATCAAAGTAGATTTTCCAGATCCAGAAGGTCCCATGAGCGCAACGTATTCGCCTTTGTTTATTTCTAAATCAATACCTTTGAGGACATAAACGATTTCGTTTCCAAGTACAAAATCTCGTTTGATGTTGGTTATTTTTATTAATGGGTTTGCCATAAGAATTTTTGATTGCGGATTAACCATTTTTGATTTCAGATTTTAAAAGTACAAAATGTATTGCGAAGTATAGGTGTGATTTTTTGAGAGAATGTTACATATAATTATACAAAACTTTCAATTGTTTTTAGCTTTGTTCAAAGGAATGAAATAGAAATAGTACTCAATGACTTAGTGAAAATTTTGAAATAAAGTGTACAAGATTTAACGAAGCTATTTTATTTTTTTTAAGGCAAAAAATCTTTGAAACAAAGTTCACAGAACTCCTATGAAAATAAAAGTATAGTGAAGAAATAGCAGGGCCATTGAAATATTTTTTTAACGAAGAAAAAGTGCAAAAGAACGAGGCAAATTGGAGGGTTTATTTTTAAACATTTACTTAGCTAAATGTTTTGCCTAAAGACAATTTTGATTCATTTTATTTACCTCCAGCTAAGGCTGAAGGTAATTTGAAATCAGTAATAAGCTGAAGTACCTAATTTTTAAACTCTAATTACAAAATGTTCTTTGGGTTGTTCTTTTCTAAAAAACACCAATCCCCATTGAAACGTATCTATGGTAACCGTAACTTTGGGATGTTTTTTTATAATCTCCCAAGTCTCTTGCATGTCTTTAGACCAATGAATATCATCAAAAATCCAAACGGTTTCGTTGTTTATGGTTGGTAATAAGAGTTCAAAATAATCTAAAGTGGCTTTTTTTGAATGGTTTCCGTCAAAATATATCAGATTGTAGGACGCAGGTTGCTGGTTATAGGTTTCTAAGTAACAATCGAATTCGGTAATTATTAATGCTACATTATTGATATTGAATTTGTGTAATTGCAGTTGACATTGATTGGCGGTTTCAGGACAACCCTCTAGCGTTACTATCGAGGCTTTGGGATTGCCTAACGATAGAGCAGAAGTAGCTAGTCCTAATGAAGTGCCAATTTCTAAAACACGATCAGGTTCAAAATAATGGGCAATTCGATACAACAATTGGGCTCGTTTAGGTGTAATTCCGGCTGTTTTAGCAATCTTAGAAATGACCCTTTTATTAGATTTAAAAATTTTTGAACCTGCGCCAAAATCGGTTACTTCAATACTGTTTTGGTTTTCTAAAAACGAATTTCGATACTCCCTTAAAAGTAAGTATTCTGGTTTCGACTTTTTATCATAAAAGCATTTGGTTAGCAAATTAAAAACAAACGGAGAATGTACAGCATGCTCATTTTTGGAGTGCCAAAGAAATTGAAGGTAAGATTTTAGTTGAAATAACATATTGTGTCTTGGTTATACAGAGATTCATAAAGGAAAAACACGTAGAGCACTACGTTTTTTACATTTTTTTGAGTCTCTATGATTGCTTTGAAATCCTTATAGAATACTGTTTTCTATATTGTTATACAGAGGTTTAATGAAAAAAAATGTAAACCGCTGCGGTTGCTTTGTCAAATAATAAATTATGGTGTGTTGTTAGGTAAATATGCTCAAAACAGTTGCGAAGATACAAAACCATTTTGTGGAGTATTAGAAAAAAAAGCATAGCCCATATTTTAAAACTATCTTTGCGACCTTGGAATTTATATACAAATGAGCAAAAAAATATAATGAGAGAGGAAGTAATAGAGAGTAAAAGCTTGATAACATTGGAAGAAATAAACCAATGTATCACTATTTTGACACAACTGAATGCAGATACAGACCATATTTTTGACATACCAAAAGAACAAAGAACGGCATTAATCAAAGCAGCTGGGCAATTTTCCCGTCCAGATCGCGATGAATTTGCAAAAAGGAAAAAGGACGGAAAAGCATTGGCAAAACGCAAACAGGAGAAGAAAGATAGAACGGCTCGTAAAGAAACCGGAATTCGTTCTGCCCGTGAAGCGAGTGTGTTTGTTGCTCCAAAATTATTAGCTTTTAATGATCTTGCTCACAAAGAACAATTGCAATTGGCGACACCCAGAAAGTGTTATGTCTGTAAAAAAGCGTTTACCCAAATGCATCATTTTTATGATACAATGTGTGGGGATTGTGGCGATTTTAATTATGCCAAGCGTTTTCAAACCGCAGATGTAAAAGGGCAAATAGCCGTTATTACAGGTTCTCGTCTTAAAATAGGATATCACATTACATTGATGTTGCTGCGTGGTGGTGCAACTGTTATTGCAACAACTCGTTTTCCTGTAGATTCGGCTTTGCGCTTTGCCAAAGAAGAAGATTTTATGGAGTGGGGGCATCGCCTAAAAATTCATGGATTAGATTTGCGGCACATTCCGAGTGTGGAGATTTTCTGTAATTTTATCGAGCAAAAATACCAACGACTCGATATTCTAATCAATAATGCAGCACAAACCGTAAGACGCCCAGCCGGATTCTATACTCATTTGATAGAAAACGAAGAGCGTTCGATAGCTTCTTTGCCCAAGCAAGCTCAAGAATTATTGCAGGATCATACCAATTGCCTTGAAGAACTAAAAGTATTGACACTTGGTGCTTCCTCCAATCAAAATATGCCAGTAACTTGGCACGGGCCAGAACCAGGAATTGGTTTGCGAGCCTCGGCAAAATTATCTCAGATTCCTTATTCTTTTGATAATGCATTGGTAGCGAAGGAAGTTTTTCCAGAAGGAGCACTCGATGCCGATTTGCAACAAGTAGATTTGCGAAAAACCAACAGCTGGCGTTTGAAGTTAGGGCAAATAGAAACCACCGAAATGATCGAAGTACAGCTCGTAAATTCGGTAGCACCTTTTGTCTTGTGTAACCGCCTTTCGGAAGTGATGAAGAAAGACACTACCGGAAAAAAGCACATCATAAATGTCTCGGCTATGGAAGGAAAATTTTATCGCGATTTTAAAGAAGACCGCCACCCACATACCAATATGGCCAAAGCAGCTTTGAACATGCTTACACACACTGCAGCGGGAACTTTGGCAAAAGACGGTATTTTTATGAATGCCGTAGATACAGGTTGGGTAACCGACGAAGATCCAGCAGAATTAGCCAAAAGAAAACAGGAAGAACAAGATTTTCAGCCGCCATTAGACATTGTTGATGGGGCGGCTCGGGTTATGGATCCCTTGTTTGACGGCATTAATACAGGAAAACATTGGTGCGGGAAATTTTTGAAAGATTATAATCCTATTGCTTGGTAAAACCGATAGATTGTAAAAGAGTAAATTGTTTGTTCTTGCATAATCGAGAACTGCTGTTCTATCTGGGTTTTTGGTATAAAATATATAGAAGCTCTTAAAATAGTGCATTTGTTAATTGAATCTAAGTAGTAATCCCTGTTTTGAAAATGAAAAAAGAACTCCGTATATTTTTTACCGCATTAATGTTTTACACCCGAATTCCGTGCCCCAAAAACACAGATCACAATCCCGATTATTTAAACAAAGCGTCTCGTTATTTCCCGCTTATTGGTTGGATCGTTGGTGCCATTAGCTTTGTAGGTTACTATTTATCTTCTTTTTTGTTCTCCTCAGAAATTGCCGTAATTCTCTCTATGGTAGCTGGTGTTTTTGTTACAGGAGCTTTTCACGAAGATGGTTTTGCAGATGTTTGTGACGGATTTGGTGGCGGTTGGACCAAAGAGAAAATACTGATTATTATGAAGGACAGTGCCATCGGAGCCTACGGTGCTATCGGTTTAGGGATGATGTTGTTGTTGAAGTTTCGGGTTCTTTTAGATACGCTTTCTCCATTAGAAATCGTTGATCTGCCATCATCAATCAAAAATCTATTGTTGTTTGTTTCTGCCCATTCTATTAGCCGTGTTGCAGCCATTTCTATTGTCTTTACCCATCAATATGCTAGAGAAGATGCGTCGAGCAAAAGTAAGCCCATTGCCCAAAGTTATAGTTGGAGGGAAGTCGTTGGTGCCTTTTTTTTCGGATTATTGCCTCTTATTATTTTATCGTGTTTTCAATGGCAATTATTTTTGTTAATAATTCCTGTTTTTAGTACCCGTTTTTTCTTGTCTCGTTATTTTCAGAAATGGATAGACGGTTACACAGGTGACTGTTTGGGCGCTACACAACAACTATGCGAAGTGGTTTTTTATTTATCAATTCTGGTATTATGGAAATTTATTTAGTTCGGCATACCGAAACGGTTTGCGAAAAAGGAATTTGTTACGGACAATCGGATGTGGCAATTCGAGAACCTTATAATCTCGTTTTTGATGCTATTTTGAAAGAATTACCACAAGACGCTTATTTGTATTCAAGTCCGTTGCAACGATGTGTTGTTTTGGCAAAGCACATCAAAGAAAACTCGAAAATTAATTCGATTACCAAAGATTTTCGTTTGATGGAAATGAATTTTGGCGATTGGGAAATGAGAAAATGGGATGCCATTTCGCCAGAGGAACTCCATCCTTGGATGACCGATTTTGTATCGGTTCGTGTTCCTGGCGGAGAATCGTTTATCGATTTAGATAATAGAGTTTTAGATTTTTTAGAGAATGAACTTCAAAAGAATAATACAAAGCCTGTAATCGTTGTTGCTCACGCAGGAGTTATTCGGAGTATATTGTGCAAAATATCCAATTTGCCGTTAAAAGAAGCATTTCAGAATAAAGTCGATTTTGGGATGGTAATAAAAATAGAGATGTAGTTTTGCGATAAATAGTGTTAATTCTTTGAATAGAGCTTGTTTTTTGCGGTATTTGTTTTAAAATCGTTTATATGTTAATTTTTCAATAATTTTGACACTACATTTGTAATCGAATTTAGGTTGTGTTTCGATTAATCTCTAAACACATTAAAAGGGAATTAGGTTCGACACCTAAGCTGTTCCCGCAACTGTAAGCTATTAAGCTTGTTGTTCTCTACAAACCACTGTTCGTTTTACGAATGGGAAGGTTAACAACAAGACGCAAGCCAGGAGACCTGCCTTTTTTTCTTAACTAATATCGAACTTTCGGGAAAAAGAGTTTGTGTGTGGGTAATGCTATACTTTTCTTCCAAACGTATTAAATTTAATATTTTTAAAATGAACAAAAAAAACATTCGCTCTTGTGCGATTGTCTTGCTATTTGCAGTAAGCACTTACGCTCAAGATCAAGAGCCTAAACAACTAGATGAGGTTGTAGTTTCGGATTCTAAATTTGCATTATCAAAAGAAAAATCAGGTAAAATAATTGTAAAAATTACTGCGAATGACTTAAAGAGTAGGCAAGGACAGTCCGTTGCAACAGTTTTAAGTTCTGTTGCTGGTGTAGAAATTAACGGAAATCAAAGTCGTACAGGTAAAGATTTAGGTCTTTTTGTAAGAGGTGGGAAAAGTAATCAAGTTTTGATTTTAATTGATGGTATCCCTGTAAGTGATGCATCTGGTATCGATTTGTCGTATGATTTGCGTCTGCTTCCAATAGATCAAATCGAATCTATAGAAGTTATGAAAGGGGCTTCGAGTACTTTGTATGGTTCGGGTGCTGCAACTGGAGTTATTAATGTTGTGCTTAAAAAAGGTAGTAAAAAAGTAATTGCTGGAAACGTCTACTTGAATATGGGTTCGCAATCGGTAGCCAAAAGTAAGAAGTATAACCCGCAAGATTATAATCAGGGATTCTCTGTAAATGGGAATACTTCGAAACTAAATTACTATGTGTCGCTAAATAGCACTGAGACAAAAGGAATTTCGGAAGCAAAATCGGAAGATGAAAATAAATCTTTTGAAGAGGATCGTTTTTCTCGTGTAAACGCATTGACAAAAGTTGGCTTTACCCCAACTAAAAACATGGTTTTAGATTTTTTTGCGAATTACGATAAAATAAAAAATGATTTTGATGGCGGTGCTTTTCTAGACGAGAAAGTAAATCAGAGTATTTCTGAACAGTACAGATTTGGTTTTTTACCAAAATATAAATACAAAAAAGGAGAATTAGTTTTAAATTCGGGAATTACCACTATCGAAAGAAAATACACGATGTTTAGTGATTGGAAAAATGCTATAGAGAACAGTAGCTACAAATCGCGAAATGTAAATGTAGATGTGTTTAATAAATATGCATTTTCGCCTCAATTCTTTGTTGTCTTAGGAAACCAATTTCAGTTTTTCGAAATGGATAACGACGTTTCAGGGGGTGTTATTACAAAGGAAATTGCGAAGTTTAATACGGTTGATCCCTATTTAGCATGTGTTTTTAATTCAGAATTTGGATTGAATTTAAATGTCGGGGCTCGCTATAATATGCACAGTGTTTATGGAACTCATTTTGTGTGCAATATAAATCCTTCTTACTCCTTTTCAGAACTCCCTTTAAAGATTGTAACATCTTATAGCACTGCATTTGTTACACCGAGTTTATACCAATTGTATTCACCTTATGGAAATTTAGATTTGACTCCAGCTGATAATAGTACTTTGGAAGCTGGTTTTGAATTTGATTTATTAGATAAAAAAATAACATTCAATACGGTTGCTTTTTATAGAGAAGAAAAAAATGCAATTGGTTTTTTTACCAATCAAACAACCTTTGAGTCAAATTACATTAACATCGAAGGGAAACACAATGCAAAAGGAATTGAAACAATGTTTTCTTGTGTTGCAACCCAGAAACTAAAAATCAAGGGGAATTACACCTTTACTCAGGTTGAAGAACCTTTGAATAGATTAATTCCTAAACATAAAGCAAACGTTGTCGTAGAGTATCAGCCAACAACGAGGGCTTTTGTTAATGTAAGTTACCAATATGTTGACGGTAGAAAAGATGCTTTTTTTGATTCGGTAACGTATGCTACTGTAAATGCCTATCAGTTGGTAAATACAACTATTAAATACGATTTAATTCCGAATAGAATGAGTTTTTTCGGAGCTGTGGATAATATTTTAGATGTCGATTTTATCGAGAATATTGGTTACACTACAAGAGGTCGCAATTTTAAATTAGGATTAAATCTTTCGTTTTAAAAAAAAGTAGACAGGTCTTTTTAAAGTTTAAAATCCCACTATATCCTTTAATTTTAGGATAGTAGTAGGATTTTTTTGATTCTAAAAAAGTATTTTTATTGTTAATTTATTGATGTAAAACGGATACTAATTTTTGTCATGTTGAGTTCAATTGGCACAGCTCAATTAGACATAAACATAAATGGGTTACTTTAATTCAGAAATAAAATTCAAGATGTTTTGATCAATTTTATTCTGTTTACCAGTATTCGTATGTTATTTTTTGTCTTTGGGCAGGTATTATCCCGGTTGAATAATTTTTACAAGGCTTTCAACAATCCTTCTGGAACAGTTTCGATATACATTTTATCTAGACCATTTATAGATTTCGAATCTTTAAAATAGTCAAACTCTTTGTACGCACTCTTTTTTAGCATTTTTGCAGATCCCGTAATTTTTCCGATTGCAGTGCTTAGTAACGGTTCTGTTGGGCTACCTAATATGTCTAGGTTTCCTATGTTTTCTTTCAAAGGATAATTAGGGATCAGACCAGTTTGGTAGTCTCCAAAACCTGCCGAATTAACAATTTTTATTACAATAGGTTGCATGGCATAGCGGTGACTTGGGTTTCTGTCGGTTTTGCCAAAAGTAGGGGAGTCGTACAAAGTAATAGAACCTACATTTTTTCCTACCGTTACATCGCCAATTTGCACAACATTGATATGAGGTTTTAGCCCATTGATAACTAACTCGCTTGCCGACGCACTACTTTTTGATGTTAGAATGTACACTTTAGGTAGTTTTAAGCTGTTTATATCAGTAACTCCCATTTTGTTTGTAAAAAAGTTTAGTAACGATTCTGGGTTAGAGTTGCTAAAGTAAGCTTCTATTTTGGCATTCCATTGTTGTTTGGCAAATACAGTTCCTGTAAATTGCCCAGTAATCATACTGGCCAACCGGGTGGCAGTTTGTACAGAACCGCCACCATTGTAACGTAAATCAAGTACTAATTCGGTTATTTCTTGCGATTTAAAATAGCCAAATGCATTGTTTAAGTCGGTGTCGTAATTAGCGTAAAAACCATTGTACATCAAATAACCTATTTTTTTTCCACCAGAAGTGATTACGGTCTTGACCAATATTGGGTTTTCGTCTAAGGTGTTTTTTGTTAATGTAACCGATTTTCCGTTTGGAGTGATGGCACCACTATTATAATCGGCAAGATTTAAGGTGTAGCTGTCGGTTGCTAATAATGTTTTGTAATTTACGTCATCAAGTTGCTGCCCGTTTACAGCATAGAAAATAGTACCTCGTTTAATGTTTTTTGTTGAAGCATCCGAATTAGGAATAATATAACGTACCCATCCAAATATCTGATCGGAAGTCGCCTTGTCTTTGTATCTTAATTCAAAATCGACACCATCATTTTTAGAAGTCCCTTGTAGTTGCTGTTCAAGTGTTAAGTAATCACTTACAATCCAGCTAAATCGATCGGTAGATTTATCTACTTTTAAAGCATTAAATAAGCTTTCGGGTGTGTCGTAATTCGATAAAAAAGTATTGAGTGCTCCTTGATTCGCAAATTTATTATCGGACAAATTGGGTACATCTGCTTGCCATAAATAATACTGATTTAAGCCTTTCCAAACAAAATCATTAATTTTTAAATTTTTTGGCGCAGCAACGTCATCCATGTCTTCGCAACTTTGGAGGAAGAAAAAAGATATAAATAAAAAAAGTGTAAATTTGAAAGATGTTCTCATAATTTGGTTTTTGAGTTTTGGTTGCGATAAAAATACGGCTATATTCTATAATAAACGGCATTAAATTTAAATCCTATCTTAGAATGTAAGGAACTATAATTTACGATACTTTTTAAAACGTATTCAAAAATACTAACTTTTGTTTTATTTTCAATTTTTTGTAACAAAAATAAATCAGGCTCGTCTTGATTGTATAACCGAAGTAATACCAATTGTTTATGAACCAAAATGATTTTGTACAGCTAATCAATCCTTTCAGAGACAAAGTTTTTCGACTGGCTAAGCGGTTGCTGGTAAGTACTGCCGAAGCCGAAGATGCTACTCAAGAAGTTTGGGTCAAATTATGGTGTAAAAATGGAAGTTTAGAAAGTTATACTAGTGTAGAAGCTTTTGCCATGACGCTCACCAAAAATTATTGCTTGGATCAATTAAAATCGAAAAGGGCTAGTAACCTCAAAATTATTCATACGAATTACACCGATAGGGAAGCTAGTTTAGACAAAAAAGTAGAAGACAGTGATAGTTTAAATTGGGTCGAAAAGATTATTAATCAATTGCCAGAACAACAGCGGTTAATTATTCAGTTGAGAGATGTAGAGCAGTATGGGTTTGAAGAAATTGCCAAGATTATGGATATGAAAGAGACCGCTATTCGGGTGGCGCTTTCGAGAGGAAGAAAAACAATAAGAGAATTTATGACAAATACACACAATTATGGAATTAGATAAAATCGAAAGGCTAATAGAAAAATACTTTCAAGGAGAGACCAGTATTGCCGAAGAAAAGGAGCTGAAAAAATATTTTTCTTCAAGAGATGTTACACCTCATTTGAAGCAGTATGAATCTTTGTTTCGTTATTTTTCGGTAGCTAAACAACAAAAGAGTATGCAGGAAACGGCATCATTTTCAAGTCAAAAGCTGGTAAAAAGAAATAAAATACACTTCGTAACTTGGTTGTCTGTCGCTGCTTCGGTTATTGTTTTGTTAGGAATAGGCACGTATGGCTATTTTAGCTATCAAAAAGAACAGCCAGCTCAAGAGCTAGGAACCTACGAAGATCCGAAAGTTGCTTTTGAAGCCACCCAAAAAGCATTGGCAATGTTGTCTGGTAATGTAAATGTTGGCATAGAAAGTGTACGGTATATTAAAGAATATGACAATTCAAAACAAAAAATTTTCAATCAATAAATTAATTTAAATCAAAAAAAATGAAAAAATTTTTAATCACATTAGTAGTAGTTTTAGTATCAAGTCCTTTTTTTGCTCAAAGTGCTTTCGATAAATTCGATGGGCAAGATGATGTTACTTCAATTATAGTCAACAAAAAAATGTTTGAGTTGATGAGTAAAGTAAAAGTAGATGCTTCCGACAAGGAAACTCAACAATACCTTAACCTGATAAAAAAACTAGACAACCTAAAAGTTTTTACTACCAAGAGCGCAAGGGTAGAGGGAGAGATGAAAGTTGCAGCGGCAAATTACACAAAAAATGCTGGTTTAGAAGAACTTATGCGTGTAACGGATAATGGGCGTAACATAAAAATTATGGTAAAGTCTGGAGCCAAAGACACTCAAGTAAAAGAGTTGCTGATGTTTATTGATGGTGCCAAAGGAGACGATACAGTTTTGATGTCTTTGACGGGGGATTTTGATTTGAATGAAATCTCGGTCTTGACAGAGAAAATGAGAATTCCCGGTGGAGACGATTTGAAGAAAGCAACCAAAGGAAAAAAGTAAGATGAAAAATATATTCTATACCATAGCGCTATTTTTAAGTTTGTTTTTAATGAGCTGCAACTCCGAGCCGTCACTACAGAAATATTTTGTAGAAAATACCGAAAACAAAAATTTTATAGCACTCGATGTGTCTCCAAATATGCTTAATGTTGGCAAAATAAAATTGTCTGAGGAGCAAAATCAAGCATTGAAATCATTTGATAAAATCAATATTTTAGCTTTTAAATTGAGCGATAAAAATAAAGTTCAATTTGAAACCGAACGCGCCAAAGTCAATTTGATTTTAAAAGACAAAAAATACCAACAACTTATGAAGTTTGGTTCTGGAAAAGAAGGAGCTTCGGTCTGTTTTGTTGGTGCCGATGATCATATCGAAGAGTTTGTGTTGTTTGCCAACAAAAAAGAAGCTGGTTTTGCTGTGATTCGCGTTTTGGGAAAAGATATGAATCCTAATAATATTATGACAATGATGTCTGCATTAAAGGAATCGAATATCGACATGGAGCAATTAAAGCCATTGCAGGAAATGTTTAAAAAATAAAATAATTGCTATTGAATGAAAAGCATCTCGACAATTTGCCGAGGTGTTTTTTTTTATAAGTGTCTGTAACGAATGCCGATGAGTTTTGTGTTGTTTATAGGTAACAATTCAATGTCGTTTCCTTAAGGCTCGCCTAAATGATAAACAGCATGCGATTAAATTTCAATGAAAGGATATTGTTTTATAGAAAATAAAGGGTTAATTCTTTTTTGATTTAAAATAATGTTGTAATTTCTTACGCTATATAAATGCCTTGTTTTGCAGGAGCGAATTCCCCTCTTGAGAGGGGTTAGGGGTGTGTTTTTGGTCGAATAATAACGATAGTTTTTTATTTAATTTGACAAGTTGTTTTTGTTATTTTAGAAATCACCCCCCAGCCCCTCTCACGAGGGGAGTTAGAAGTGCATAAAAGAGATAAGTCGGTAATTCAATGCAATTCCTTAAGGAAACGACATTGGGTAACAATTCTAAAAAAAACTAGAAATTCAATTTGACGCCTTGTTCTGGAAACAAGTAGTTTACATGATAAGGGTTATTTTCTTTTAGCTCTTTCTTAATTTTTTCGACAGCGTTGCCATTTGGTTTTAGGTGTGTAATCACGACATTGAGATCTTGAAGAGCATCTTTGCCTGCCCAATTGACCAAAACACCAAGTTCTTCCTGTAGTAAATTAGGTGTCAAATGACCAAAAAGAGAGTTTTCTGGTCTTTCGTTAGAAAAAGAAACTTCAATCAAAATTGCTTTAAGTTGTTTTTTTTGAAGCAATGGAGAGCAACTTTTCCAGAGTATTTCTAGATGTGTGCTTTTTTCTATTCGATCGGCACCTGTATCTCCCAAATAGAGTACGTACGAATCGTCTTGATGTATTAAAACAGCAGTGCTTTTGTGGGTGTTGGTATGGCTTAATTCGAATGGAGTTATTTGTAAACTAGTGTTTTTAATAGGAATTTCGGCATTCGGTGTCAGATAATTGTAGTTGTATTTGCTTAATACGGGAGCATTCCCTTCATTGGCAAAATTAATCCAAGGGCCTTCTGTGAAATAGTATTTTTTTAGAATATCAATTACAAACGGTAGTGCATAAATGGTTTTTTTGCTGTCTTCGGGCGAA
The DNA here is from genome assembly GCA_043772515.1 of Flavobacterium sp. GTDB lineage: Bacteria > Bacteroidota > Bacteroidia > Flavobacteriales > Flavobacteriaceae > Flavobacterium. The sequence continues at coordinate 17,429 of JAYVGE010000380.1, forward strand.
TTTAATATTAATCCCGAAACATGATCCAAATGTCCGTGAGAAACAAAGTAGCCTTTGATGTTGTTTCGAATTATAGTTTCGGCAGTTTCGTGGAAGAATCCTTTTTCAATGGTTTTTTGTACGCCAAATCGAATTGTTCCTGCATCGAGACACAGGTATTCGGAACTGTCTTTTTTGCCAATCAAATAAGCCGATAAATTACTCTCGTCACCTCCGCCATAAACACCTAGTGGAATTAATTCAAAAACAGTTTGTTGCGATTGTGCAGTATAGTAGCAAACTAATAAAAGAGCTAGATAGTAAGTTTTCATAGGTGTTTTATTTTTTTTAAGAGATTCTAATAGTAACTTCCTAGAAACCCAATTTTTCAAGGAATTTTGAAGATGTTTGATAGTTTATGTTTATTTAAGTAGAGGTTCTATTTTGAAAAAAGAAATGTTAACTGTAAAAATTGTTGTCTATAGAACTCGGATGATGCGGATTGGTTAAAGAAAAAACGCATAAAAACAGATTAGAAGTTAGGTAGTGTTAATCTGTTGTGCAATCGGTATTAAGGGTCTGTTAAAAAACAACAATACATTTTGCCTTGAAAAAGACCAAAATAACTTCGTCAAATTTTGCATGGTTTATTTCAAAACCTTTACTTATATTGGTAACTTCAATTAATTTTTTAGTTTAAAAGCACATAAAAAAATGAGTACACCAAAAATAAGATACAAAGAGGATATTCTGCAAGAAGGTTTTGAGCAAACTACTATTCATCAACCCGATGATTATGAAGGTAAAGTGATAGCTACACTCATTAGAAAGAGAAAAAAAACGACTACATCAAAAGCCGTTTTGTATGTTCATGGCTTTAGTGATTATTTTTTTTAGAAAGAAATGGCCGAAGAATTTATCGTTCAGGGTTACCATTTTTATGCTCTCGATTTAAGAAAATATGGTCGTTCTATTTTGCCAAATCAAAAGCCTAACAATACACGGGATCTAACAGAATATTATGCAGATTTAGATGCCGCACTTTCTATTATAAAAGCAGAAGGAAACCAAACCGTTTTACTCTCGG
>JAYVGE010000381.1:0-18488 GCA_043772515.1 Flavobacterium sp.
GTAGATTGTACTAATGTTGATGAGAAGTCTTTCGACTTATTTGCTTAAAAATAACTAAATTTTAAATGTTAACGAGGACAAATTTTCCTTTTGAGAGGACGAAGTAATCTCGTTAAAAAATACTTCAATAGTCCAGTTATTTAAAGCCAACGCTCCAGCTCGCCCAACCTTTCCTCAATGGATGTCGTTTCGATTGCCACGTTCCTCGCAAGACCAAAATTAATTTCGTCAAATTTTACATGGTTTATTTCAAACCTTTACTAAGTCACCACTTTTAAGCAAAACAATTAATCCTTTTTCTTAGGGTATTATTACGTTTATAACCTTGTTGAAAGTGTCGATTATTTAATCGTAATGAGTTAAGAGGATAGTCTTTTTGAATTTACTTCCAATAACATTAAGAGCCAATTAAAATTAATAGGCATTAAATTTTAGTTTTTAAAACTCTAGCACATGAGTCAATCTCAAAAAGTCAACCAGAAATCTAGATTATACAGCACCTTAATTTGGAAAGATGTCTAATCAAATAGATTGTTTTTTTTAGGTCATACAATTTTTAGGGTTTCTTTTTGTAGTCCGAATTTTTAATTTTCACAAAAAAAATGTGCCTTTAATTATTTATGGAAGTAAACAATTAGCGACACATCAAAAAAGGATTAGAATTTATGGTTGGCAATTTGTGGTATTTTTTAATCTTTTTTTTGCCAAAAACTGGTTTGAGAAATATACAATCCCATAGGAGTAAAACCAGTAAATCGGATTCTCTTGTACAAAGAATCCATATACAAACCTCCAGGCCAGTTGTTTGGATGGTCTGAATTATCTAAGACCATCCAACCTCCTTTTTTTAGTTTTGAAATAGATTTTTTTATGCATTCGTTGCGATTGTTATAATCATTTGCCCCATCTACTAGTATTAAATCAAAGCTTTCGTTTTCGATTTTATTTAGCAATGACCAAGTAGCTTCTTTTTGGGTATTCTGAAAATTGAATTGTTCCATAACTTGTTTGTCGAACGAAGCCGATTCTGCATATTCTTTGACCGTTTTGTACCAGTCTTTGCAATGCTCAAAACTGGTTACGTTCCCTTTTTTTTCAAGAAACCATAATGTAGAATTTCCAGATCCAAATTCTAGTATTTTTTTTCCTGGATCTAAGATACTATCCATAAATGTAATGGCTTCATATACAATAAAAGGAAGTGGTTTCTCTATTATATAACTTTTTTTGGCCTGAATATAAGTACTTATTGCAGGTAATAAATATTTAAGAGAAGTAGGATTAATTCTATTTCCTTCAAAATCAGTTAATCGTAAGGACGCTTTATGCGAATGTTCTAGGCCTTTGTCATTCCAGGTAACAGTGTAGGATCCAGTGAGTTTACTGAGTCTGTTTTTGTAAAAAGTGTGCGCAGGTACATTGAATAATCCATCTGACAAGGCTATTTTTTTCTGAAGTAAGTTTAAATGTTTCATGTTTATTATTATTATTATTATTATGACTAAAAGTGGTTTGTTTGTTTATAAAAATTTTATTGTTGTTCTAATTTTTTTATAATTTGTATCCATTTTTGTAAATTATTAATGATTAGTAATAGTCGAATGACAATCCAGAAAAGGATCATGATTAATAAAATAATTAATGTAGTCGAACAAGAAGAGATTAACCCAAATCCTAAGAAAAAGAAAGTCAAGGCAAGTATAATTACTGTTAGTGCAATTTTTTTGTGTGTTAGTCCAGCCCCTAATAACAAATGATGCAAATGTGACTTATCGGCTAGAAAAGGAGAATTGCCCCGTTTGATTCTCCCCATGTAAACCCGTAAGGAATCTAAAACAGGAATAGAAAAAAAAGCAACCAAAATCAAGAAAACATATCCGTAATTATATTCTTGGCTAATGACTTGTTTGCCCATAAGCTGAATTCCTAATGTGACTAAAATAAATCCGAGAAAAAGAGAGCCTGAATCGCCCATAAATATTTTTTCTCGAGACAAATTAAATTTTAGAAATCCAATAATTGCACCAATGAAAACCACACTCAACAGCCCTAAATAATAGTCGTTGTAGTAGATGGATGCCAACAAAAACATAGTAAATCCCAATAATGATAATGCCCCAAGTAAACCATCAACTCCATCAATAAGATTAAACGCATTTACAACCCCCGTAATGACTATAATCGTAAGTAAATACTGTAGCCAAATAGCAATTTCATAAATCCCAAATAGCCCATAAAAAGAAAAAATTCGTATTCCTGACAAGGCAATCAAAAAGGATAATAGTAACTGAATAACTAATTTGTATTTGGGTTTTATATCATTCTTATCGTCTATTATTCCTACAATTAAAACTACGAAGGCAGCACTAAAAATAGAGAGATATTCTCTAAAAAAAGAAAGACTATTTCTAGAGATCAACATGACCATCAAAACAGAAAATACAATTGATACACCGCCAATAAGAGGAACATTATTGGTATGTATTTTTCTCAAATTGGGTTTGTCGACTAGGTTTATTTTAATCGCCATTCTTTTTATTATTGGCGTACATAAAAGAGTCAATAATAAGGATAATGTTCCCAATGAAATATATTCTAAAAAGGTTTCCATAGTTATCTATTTTCGTAAAACAAGGTGCTATTCTGGAAATGTGATAATTGATATTCCTGTAATATAGAAGGATTCAATTTTTGTACTTCGGCAAAAACACTATTTTTTAGATCTATAGAAATAGCTTCTTTTATCAATAGTTCGTATTGTCTCGAAATAATTTCCCAGGTGTATCTTCGAGAGGCAATTGCTTTCATCTCTTTGCGTAATTCTTCTAATTTTGAATCCGAAAGAGAACTTAAATGATGGATTAAATCATCTGAAGAAGAGAAATAGAGTGTTTTGTTCTCTGTAGTAGTTTTGTTGTACGACACATTAAAAGCGATGACAGGAAGTGACAAAGACATTGCTTCAACCAAGGAAGGGTTTGTTCCTCCTGCAGAATGTCCGTGTATGTATAAATTGGCATTGCTTCGTATTAAATCGATTTCTCTTTGATTGTAAATAGGATCGTAAAGAAAAATGTTTGGAGTGTTTTTGTACATATTTTTTAAAGATATACCATAATTACTATTGTCCCAATTGCCTACAATTACCAAATTCATTTGAGAATATTGTTGAAATGCTTCTAGAACCAAATGCACATTGTTTTCGGGTTCTATTCTGCAAACTTTTACGGCATACTTATTTTTTAGAAAGTGATATTTTTCTAAGTCTATGCGGTTTGGTTTTACTAGTGCAGTATGATCGGCACCATATTCGATTACTCTGCTTAGGGTTTGATACCGAAGTGCTGTATAATCCTGAATAGACTCGTTGTCCGAAATATCTATGTGAGAAAACTTTATAGCCATTTTCTCTGCCCACCATAAATATAATTTTGCTAATAAGGGCCATTTGTCTCTTTTCCATTCCATTCCATCAATAGAAATAATGATTTTTTTATTGGTAAAAAACCGAACAAAGGGTAGTATCCAAGCGCCAGCAACTCCTAGTATTAGTAGCACATTATTGTTTTTTAAGGCATGTAAAATAGAAATAGTATCGTAAGGAATACTTTGAATTCCGTTCGCATTCAATGGTATGTATTTTAGCGAAGCGCCTTTGTAAGTGGCAACACGTTCCTGTTTGTCATATTTATTTTTGGAACAATAGACCGTAAAATCATATTTTAGGTGTAGGTGTTCTACTAAATGTTCTACAAGGGTTTCGAAGCCACCATATTTGGCTGGCATACCGACTGTTCCTATTATGGCAATTCTATCTTTTTTCATCGTTTCTATACTTTATTATTGTTAAGTAAAGGTTTTGAAATAAAACGTACAAAATTTGACTAAGTTATTTTGGTTTTTTTCAAGGCAAATAATCTTTAAATAGCTGGACTATCGAACTATTTTTTAACGAGACTGCTTTGCTTCGTGCCTCGCAACTCCTTGCAAGGGCAAAAGCACCAGAGAAAACGAAGCTCACTGAATCTCTATGCAAATAGAAAAATAGTGAAGTAATTGCACGATTTAGTTATAAATACTTACTAAGCCAAAAATCATACTTTTGTTTCAAGTTCAATAATATCAACACTTTACGACTGTTTGTTTAATTATTTTTTCCATAAGTTGGAAAAATTACTTTTAATTGGAAATGATTTTTACTGCTTTTTTTTCAAAATAATCTTCATTAAAAAAAGTACTTTTTGCGATGGCATTCTGACTCATTTGTTGGTACAAAAAAGTGTCATCAAACAGTTGGTTTATTTTTTTAGAAATTAGTTCAAAATTATGACTGTCAATCAAATACCCGTTTTTGTCGTTTTCTACAAGCTCCGTAATACCTCCTACAGGAGGAATTATCGTTGGGATTCCGTAAGCCATTGCTTCTAGAATGGTTAATCCGAAGGTTTCTACCCATAATTTTGTATCGGATAAGTTTAATAAAATACTTGCTTCTTGATAAAACGGATGGGTGTCGACTTGAGTTGGATAAACAATTAAATTTGAGGGCACTTTCTCGTTTTTAAAATAATGAACTATATTTTTTTGAGAAGCATTGACTACGAGTTTAAAAGTTAAGTTTGGATTTATCTGTGCTAATTTTAAAAATTGATCGACACCTTTATGCACCTTTAAGGAGCAAATCATCAAAATAATTTTTGTTTCTTTTACGGTATTCAAATGCAAATAGGCTTTGTTTCTAAAATGATTTTCTAATACATTATACAATATGTGTTTTTTTACTTTTAGAGGTTCTTGTACTGCAAGAAAATTGGAAACATAAACGACTTCTGAGGAACACCATTGAACGATTGCAAACATAATTTTTTTGAAAATGGCAGGTTTTATAGAGGTTTCATGAATGTGGTAAATAACCTTACATCCCATAATTTTTCCGACTATTGCAGCCCCAAAAGGGAAAACAGTATTGATGTATACAATGTCTTTTCTCTGTAGAAAAAATAATAATTGAATGCTTAGAAAAAATTGACTCATTACTAAAAAAAGCAATCTAATTATTCGGTTTTCGGCAAAACGATACCAATAAAAATGTTGGTTTACATGCTCGACATTAGTCAGAAAGCCTTCGCCTCCACAAGTATAAAGATGCGTTTCTAGGTTATGTTTGTTCCAGGCCTTGAGTAATTGCATCAATACTTTTGGGCTTCCGCTATAATTATTTAAGAGGTGAACTGCTATAATTTTCATCTTACAATTTTTCGTATATTGTTTTTAAAAAATCGCCTCTACTATTCCATGTAAATTTATCTAAATAGTGTTTTCGGGCTTCGACACTCATTTTTTGTAATAATTTTTTATCAAAATAGAGTTTTGTAAGGGCTTGTTTCAGCTCTAAAACGGTTTTATTATAGTCTACTTGAGTTACTGCAAAACCACATTTGGAATTTATAAATTCGCCTGGACCTTCATTATTCAAACAAATTACAGGTAGTCCGAATGATAATGCCTCTGCAACCACCATACCGGCACCTTCATGGGAAGGAAACAAAAAAACGGATGATTCTTCGTAGCGCTTCATCAATTCGTTTCGATCAATCCATTCTATGATTTCTACATAAGGTTCGATATGGTTTTGGGCAATAATTGTTTTATAAAACTCTTTTTCGGGCCCTGTTCCTACAAGTGTAAGTTTACAGTTTACTCTTTCTTCGATAGCTATCGAATCGATAAAATTGGCAAAAGAAAGCAAGGTTAGATCAAATCCTTTTAAGGGTACAAAACGTCCTACACTAATAATACGAAAGCCAACTTTGGGGCTTTTGTTTGTAGCGTAATTATCTTCTGTTGCCACAGATGGAAGTATAGAGAATTGTTCTTTTTTTATTTTTAGGACTGTTGCTACACCAGAATTCATACCTAAGATATGTTGGGAGTTTTTGATAGTTTTTTGTAAGGAAAAGGAATAGTCCCAAAAACAATTTTTTGCCAACCAAGTAGCTCTGTCTTTTAGTAAATATTTTATGGGATAGGGTTTTAGATACTGTTTCGGAATTTCGGGATGATGTCCTATCGGTCCCCAAACCAAAGGTTTGTTTAATTTCCATAACGAGCTAGGAGTCCAGTCATTATGAAAATTCACATTATGTGCAATATCAAAATTTAGATTCTGTTTTTTTATAAAAGTAACAATTCCTTGTTGCCATAAGCAATAATAAAGCATGGCACCCCGTTCGCCTTTTTTCCAGAAACGCATCCAATAAGGCAAATCAAAGTACAAGAAAGTCATGTTTTCAAAAACGCTGTCTGAATTTTCATTCAGGTATTGATCGATCATTTCTTTATTATTTTCTCGGGTAATAGCGATTACTTTGTTGTACCTCGCAATTTGATATACAAAGTTCCAGCCCATACCGTTTTCAGAACCTTTATAGGGATTTATTGCATAACAACTCGCCAAAATAGTTTTAGTATTCATTGTCTCTTGTTTTTAAAAGTTTTGCAGGGACTCCGCCTATTATACTATTGTCTAGAAAAGATTTTGTTACAACAGCACCAGCTGCAATTATGCAACCATCTCCTAGTTGTACGCCATCTAGAATGCTTACTTTGCTACCAATCCAACAGTTTTTACCAATTTTTATACCTTTTCGATTAACTCCTTGGTGACGAATTGAGGTAGTCAAATTGCTGTAATTATGATTCTCAGGATGACAACTTAAATAAGGACCGATAATGCATTCGGAACCAATTTCTAGTCCGCCTGCACCACCCAAAGCGGCATACTCGCCAATGCCAACAGCGTCACCAATCACGATTTTATCGCCCAAATCGTTTAGTGTAGTCGAAACGATAACACGGCTAAAAGCACCAATACTCACATTGTTTCCTAATTCAATTCCGTTTTTACTCAGAGCAGATATATATACAAAATCGCCTAATCGAAGAAACTTACCCCATTTTATTTTGGACATATAAAAAAAAGAAACTCCTCTGCCTAGCATCATTCCTTTTGGATTTCGAAAAAACAACACTACTTTTAGACCTCTAAATAAGCATAAGACTTGCCTACAAACAAACTCAAGAATAGGAGCAAACGGCAAGGCTTCGTCAAATTTGAAATTAGGATTTCGCAATTGAATTATTTTCTCTACTATTCGTTTCATCTTTTGGTCTGAATTATAGTGGTTAGTACTCGATTTAAGGTAACCTCGATATCTTCGTTGTTAATACTTTCATAAACAGCGAATTGGCTTTTTGATTTTAATGCTTTAAACAGATTCTTGTAATCGTTTGTTAATTGCTCTATTGTAGTTTTACTCAATTCTTTTTTTCTATTTAGAATGGTAGCGGCATCAGCAAAAAGAAAAAAATTAAATTTAGGTTTTAGCAAAAATTGATACCCAAACGAGGAGATGTTTTTTGACATAACAATATTACTTCGCTTACTATCATTTATAAAATCAAAGTAATAACGGTCATAAATAACCACATAACCTCTTAGTATATATTTGAAATAAATGACAAATTGACCTATTAAATAATCTAAATAATAGTAAGAAAACCGAAAGAGCGAAGAGGTAAAGTTGATGTTTACGCCCTGTCTAGGCAAGTTGTTTACTGCATCTTGATGGGCTTTTTGCTTGCCTTTTGTCCAGACACTTAATATAGGTAATATAGAGGGTCTGTGTCTCAAAACAATTACGGGTTTTCGGAGTTGCTTCTCTATTCGATGTGCCAATTGTTCTATTATAGTCGATTTTCCGGCTCCGTCGACACCACTAAAAGTGATGATAAATCCTTTGCCTCGAATACTGTTTTTTAGAGTATCAATACCATAATTTACGGAGTTTTTAAAGTAAGAATAATTATTATTTTCTTTTTTTTCTTTTATAAAATATTCAATAAAAAAGCAATCCTTTTTTTTAGTATCAAAATAATCTTGTAAAATTAAATCAAGTGTATCGTCGGAGTTTTTTATGGCTTGTTTGTAGGGTAAATATTTTTCGGGCATTTCGGCTCCATTAAGGGCATAAAATAAAATAATAAATCTTGCTGTATCTATTTCAGAAGCACTTTTTACTCCGAAATGGGTGTTGTAATTATGGGCAATTATTTGGTTAGTACTTAATATTTCTAGATTTTTTCTTTTTAATTGCCATATTAAATCCAGAGACAAAATACTTCCTTCGGGCATAAAAACCTGAATAGTATTCATAAAAGACAGCTTTTTGATGGTTATTTTCGAAACCAAAGCATGGTTCTTGAGGTATTTGATAATGGTTTTGTTTAGTTTTTTGTCTAAGACCAAATCAATATCAGAATGAATACTTAAATCTTCGGGATTTCCATTTGGGTATTTTAATGCTGCATAATCATGTTGGTATAACAAATCGAATACATCCATGATAAGCAGTTGTCTTTGGGTATATACTTTTTCGAGAAACACATTCAATGCTTGGTTCCAAACTTCTAGAGACCAATACACTTGTGGGTACCATTTTGGATGATTGGCATACAAGTTTAGGTTGTACATGCAATTAAGAATTAAATACCATTTTAGATAATCGTTTGGATGGGTTGAAAAGAGCCGATCTGTAGTCCCGTTTTTGCTAGATTTAAGAATAGTATCATAAATTAAACTCCAACTTTTGCGCTCTACCAAAATACCTTGTTGCATAATGTAATGAAAGTAATCGAATCCTTTGGGTCTCTCGAAGCTCGCCAATTCCCAGTCGTAGACTGCTATTTTTTTATTACTTTCGTACATGTTCCATTGGGTAAAATCTCCTTGGGAAAGGCACGTTTCTATTGTGGTGTTTTCAAAATCGGTTTCGATTAGCGTATTCAATTTTCGAATTATATTTTTCGGAATTCTGTTGTCATCTATTTTTTTAAACGCTAGTTTTAGGGTATCAAAAAGAGGCCATTGTGCTATTTCAATTGTTTTTGGTTGCATCGTACTCATTGCTACCAAAGTATCGAGATGTGCTGGTGTAAATGTTTTTGTTCTGCGACCCTTGCTAGAAATGTCGGTAAGTCGAATACTGTTTTTGGATATGTAGGTGACCCTTGGAGTGATAAAATTTTTTTCTTGCAAATTTATTTTTCGTAAAACGTCGTATTCTGTAGCAATCATTTTTTGGGAACTTTCTGTAGTAGCAATTTTGTAAAAGCAATTATTACTATACAATAATGCTTTGTTATTAAGACCAATGGTTCCCATAAAAATTGTCCAATCTTTGGTACAATCAAAAATGGGACTAGCCACATTACTAAAGAAAAAGGTTTCTTTGCGAAAAATATTTTTTTGAAGTTTTAAAATAAAGACCAATCGAATTGCCGTTGCAAATGCTAGTGCTCTATAGCTTCCAATATTATAAAATTTTAGAAATAACGGTTGGTTGCAAGTGGCATTCCAGACCCATCTAATCGAATGATCGGGATTGTTTATAAATAGTAATTCTAGTTTTATGTCGTCTGGATTTTTTTTGACCGATGATGATGTGTATCCAAGTTTTTTTAAAATTCCTTTCATAGCTCAAAGTTTTATACCCAAAGCTATAGCAAAAGTATGCCAAAGAGAGAAGTGTTGATTTTACTAGGTTTAAGAAATGGAAAAACGAACTAAATTTCCATATTTTGGAAAACGCTTGTTTTTTGGAAACGCTTTGAAAGAGGTAAGGATTAGGGTTTAACCAAAAAAGCCTCTTGGATATAAAAACGAATCGACTTGTTTGCTAGGGAAACAGTTAAAAAAAAACGTAACTATTCGGGCGCTAAGAGCATCTGTTTCTTAGCGCCTGAATAGAGTTACTAAAAAAGAACCAATTCGGGTCTTTTTTTTCTTAAGCGTATTTTTTGCATCGTAGTGATATATTTGTTTTTTCTGAAAGCAATCGAAAAAATAATCATTTGGTAAAATAAAATGCCATAATTACTGTCGCCAAAAATGCCGAATTCTGTAAATGAATTAATCATTATGGGAATAAGAATTCCTATAAGCATCAATTTGGTTTCTTTGTTTTCTGTTCGAAAGGCTTGTAAGGTAAAGAACAACTGAAAAAGAGCAATGGTCAATCCTATAAAACCCAAGTTCATCAAGACCTGAATAAAAGTATTGTGCGTCATGTTTCCTGGGTAGGTGTGTGTGCCCTGAAAATAGTCTTTGTAATCAATGCGCATATAGCCAAAACCCAAAAGAGGTTCTCTGGGTAATCCTTCTGTAATTAGGGCTTTCCAAAATGGGATTCTGCCAGTCAAACTCATCACTTCTTCTATTCGGGAACTGTCTCCATCTTTTAGAATCATTTTGTTGATGGCAATAGGAGCAATCAATACTACAGCAGTAATAAAAACAACTTTTAGTATTTTTCCTTTGGTTTGTTTTATATGAAAAAAAACAATTAGTAGCGCACCAACCAGTGACGACCGAGAGCCAGTCATGTACAAAGCCCAAAAAATAAGCAGTATTTTTATAATTGTAGCTGTTTTATTCTCTTTTCGATACAAATCAAAAACTAAACAGGATACACCAACTCCTGCCAGCATTCCTAATTCGTTCGGATTCATAATTATTCCTCCCAATCGAGCTTCTTCTCCACCATTTGTTAATCGAAAAAAAGTGATAGGATCAATAAACATTCCTAGCAGAAATAGGAGTAGAATAACAAAAACCGAATTGCCCAGTAAATGATACAATCGTATCGAATGTCCTTCAAAATAATAATCTAATATTTTGATGCTTTTTATAAAAAAATAAGCAAACACCAAGCTTTGAAACGTCATAAACCACTGCAAGGCACTATACCCAGGGTTTGTACTCCATAGAAAAGAAACAAATCCTAAGACCAGATAAATGATGTAAAACAAAGGAGAAAAAATATTTTTGTAGCCCATGGCATTTATAGCTCCATAGCGAATGATACTATAATAAAGTGCTATAGTAGTAAGCATAACACCCATTCTACCAATTACTTTGATCGTTCTTGTTGTCACTATGTTGTCGCTCCAAGTAAAAAAGCAAGCAATCATTAGTAACAAAACAACAAACAGATACGCATTTGTTTTTTTCAAAAAAGCTTCGTGCAGAGCAGTTGTATTTGGTATCATGGTGTAGTGTATAATTCGTGATTAAATTGCTGAATTATTCTTTTCCAATTGTAATTTTCTTTAATCATCATAATCGCATTCTGTTGCAGTATAGAAAACGCTACGGGATTTCTCCAAATAGCCGTTAGTGCCGACATCGCCATTTCTAGTTCTTGACTACTTTGGTTGTATATGGTTTCTCCTGCTCGATATTGCATAATCAAATCGCCAATATTGGTAGCGTCGGTAACTACACATGGTTTGCCAAAACTTGCTGCTTCGATTACAGAAAGTGGTAATCCTTCGTTGCGTGATGGGTGAACAAAGACATCGATTTTTGTCAATAGTTGGTCTTTTTCTGCCCCAAATTTGCTACCCAATAGCGATACATTTCCTTCCATTTTTTTGGCTCTAATTTTTAGCTCCAATTCCTTTTTTTCTTTACTATCACCAACAATCCAGAGTTGTGCTCCTGGATTTTTGGTAATTAATGTTTCAAAAGCTTCAATCAAGGTGTCGAGTCCTTTGGTATAGACATCTAATCGCCCGATAAATCCGAAAATGATATTCTTGTTTACTACTTTTGAGGGATGAATTTCTTTGTAGCTCTCATATCCATAGGGTAATAATATGGATTTGGAAACAGAAAATAAGCTGGCTAGTCCAGAGACTTCACTTTTTCCGATGCAATGAATTTTTTTTGTTTTTAGAAGTATTTTTTTTTCGAATAAATGAAAATATATTTTTTTTAGCCAAAAACTTCTTTGCATCGCAATGTAGTTGTAGGCGCCATGAGGTGTAAAAACAAATTGAATTTTATGTTGATAAAGGAGGTTTGCAATAGTCGAAAAAACAGGAATCCATCCGCCATGAAGATGAAAAATGACTTCTTTTTTGGGTTTTATAAGTGCTTGTTTTAGTTCTTTTGAAACAGCAAAAGGGTTGCGTTGTTGCAAAAACAGTAGGGTTTCGAAATTACGTATGCCATAATTCTCTTTTAGATCGACCGCAATTCCCCATACCGATACCTTCAAGCCCGATTCTGCTTGTTTGGTTGCGAGTTGATAGACTACTTTATTTACACCATTCATCCTTTCTGGATTGGCTTTTCCTAAAACAAGGTGTATTATATCCATAGCTGAAAATGATTTTTTCGGAGTTGTTTTTGCCAATACAATGTCATTACCAATTGGTTAATTGCAAGTCCTGCTACGGCACCATACAATCCGAAATAATTTAGAAAAAAATGAAATGTTAGCACAGATAATGCAAAGGAAATTACATATCCGTAAAAAAATATTTGGTTTAGAACGAGTACTTTTATCGCTATTCTGATAGGATAATTTAGAAAAATAAAAAAATAAAGAATGGCTGTCATTTTTACTACATAACCATATTCTTGGTATTTTGCTCCTCCTGCAAGTATAATAATCGGATTAGAGAAAACAAATACCAAAGTGAGAATAGAACCAAAAATAGCTATTCCGATTAAAGAGACGTCGATTAAATATTTTTTGGCTTTGGCAACAGATTCATTGTAATAGTAAACCACCTTGGGCAATACATAATTTTCGAGAGAAACCAAAGCAACACTAAGGACTCCAAAAACAGATTGTACCAATCGTAAGGCACCAAGAGCCTCGATTCCTAAATAAATACCAGATACTAACACAAAAAAATTGCTAGATCCCCATTGCAAAAAAGCAATATAAACCAGCCATTTTCCTTGTTGATAATGATGGGTTAAAAACAAGTTCCATGATGTTGGTTTTTCGTAGTTTTTAATAATAAACAGAAAACCAGGTAAGGAAGAAAGGATATTGGCAATAGCAATTATCCAGAGGGTATTGGTTAATTGGATGGTATCATTAAAAGAATAAAAAAGAAGCACGAGAAAAAACAGAAACAAACTGTCGATTATAAGTGCATTTGTAATTTGTAGCAATCCTAAAAAAAACTTTCTAAAAAAATCTTGTATTAATAATCCGAATAGAAAAAAAATAATACTGTTTTGGTATGAACTATAAATTGCCGGTAGCGGTAGTAGCAGGAATACTAGTTTAACGATTATTATAAAAAGGGAAGTTAAAAAAAGTAGGACTAGGAATAAAAATACGAAATATTGTTTTTTTTGTTCTATTTTTAAGTACGTAACTTGAAAAGGTTGTAGGACAAGTGCTGTAGTGACACTCATTGCCAAATAAACAAAAAGCATTAATGTAGAAAATAATCCAAAACTTTTTAGATCTAATTTTTGAGCTAAAAACAGCATTAGCAAAAAGTTGGTTCCGCTATAAATCGCTTGGTCTAGAAGTACCAAAACAGGGTGAGAAAAGACTATTTTTTTTATGATTTTTACCATCGCAAAGAGTTACTTTTTATATTTTTCCCAAAGTTTTTTGAGTTCTACCAAAATACTAGGATTGTAGTTTGCTTTATTGAGAACAAACCAAAGGGTCTGTAATTGGTAGTCATTTTTGAGTATTTCCATTTTTAATATTGTTTTTTCGGCAGTTTTTTTACTGTCTAAAACAAATAAGTTTTGTGTTGCCAAACTCATAAAGAACATTGCCAATCGATCTTCTTTTATCGATTGGTTGTTTATAATGCACAAATCATAGTTTTCTGTTTTCTCTTTTATATCTTTTTCTAAAGCTGTTTTGGTGTAGCTCATATATTTTAAATCCGAATAATCTAGATAATCAATTCCTTTTACAACTTCTTTTAGTTGTCCCGTTGCGTCTACAATTAGGATTTTTTGTCCTTGTTCATGAAAGGCTCTAGCCAAATTTTCGGCATGAAACAAGTGATCTTTGGCAGCATCAAAAGAAGTAATCGCTAGTCTAGTTTTGTTCTCTACAATTCCTTTCAACTCCATCTGTACGGCATCTTTTAAGAAATTAATTCTTGTATTTTCTTTGGTTTCTAGAAAAGGAGTCGCAATGGCAATAGGGATAGAGCTGTTTTTTTCGATAGTATAGGCGTCGTTTACTTTTGCCTTTGTAAAATAGATGAGGTAAATAATAAATATAGAACCAAACATTCCTAGTAGAACAGACACAATAATGATAACCGAACGTATAGGGAAAAAAGGTTTTTTGGGTATTTCGCCTGGTGTAATTATTTTGTGAAAAATCATTTTAGCCGATTTTGCAATTTCTGCTTCAATTCGTTTTTGATTCAGTATTTTATAAGCGTTTTCGTAAAGACTAAATTCTCGATTCAATATCTCCATGTTTTTTTGTCTTTCCGGAAAACCGACAAAAACCCCTTCCAATTCAGAAATATCACGGGTAATTCCGTTGTATTTTGTTTGCAAGTCTCGTTCACTATTTTTAATACTCTCGATTTGGTAATCGATTAAATCTTTTAATTTGGCATCGACAACTTGTACTTTTTCACTTTCGGATGTATAGACCAGTAATAAATCTTTCTTTTCGGCTTGTAATTTCTTCATGTTTTTGACCAATTCGGTTGAAAGCAGATCGTTAAAAGCTTCAAAATTTGGAGCAAGCTCAAAGAAGTTTTTCTTGCCCGAAGCAATGTATTTATTTAAGTTTTTGATAGCATCTAAATTCATTCGTACATTAGTTTGCTGAATTTTTAGTTGTGCAATTCTTCTTAAATCGGTTTCTGATTCTTGAGTAATATTGATGATTTTTTTGTTGTCTCTATAGTTTTGAAGATTATTTTCGGAGACTTCAAGTTTATTACTAGATTTAAGAATTTCTTCCTTAAGAAAATCGACTGTTATATTTGCTGCTTTAAACTTGGTTTCTATGTAATCTTTAATGTAGATTTCTGCCAATTTATTTACAAATAAGGCCGTTTTTTCTGGAACATTGCTTTTTAAATTAATTCGTATTACGGGAACATCCTTGTCTACAGACGTCACATCAAGATTTTGATTAATCTTATCCAGCAATTTTTGTTTACTCAGAAATTCAAACTCATAAGAATCGAATATTTTTGCTTCTTTTTTAGATTTGATATAAGGACTATTAAGAGTAATCATAATATTGCCACCATCCGATACCCGAATTGTTTTACCAAATATTCCTGAAATTTCTTTTTGGTCTACTGGGTCGGTAAGGACGAACTGTTTTTCTGAAATTACATTTAGAGAAAATCGTTTGTCATAACTATTCTTTGGCAGTAAATGGGCTTTAATGATAATAGGAGAATTATTAAACAACTCTACCGATTGAAACTTTCCTTTTCTATATATTTCGGTATCAAAAGGGAGTTCTTCTAGTACTTTTTCGATTAATGTTGCCGATTTTAATACCTCTATTTCTGTAGCAATTTTGTTATTGGTGGCAAATACGTTTAGATTTTCGACCGTATTGGCTCTAGGAACACCTTCTTGATTGTCTGCCAATTTTAGTTTGGCAGTACTTTGATACATCGGAGTAACATATTGCAAATATTTTTCGGCAAGTAAAAGTGCTAAAAACATTACCAATATAATGATTGGTAATCCTTTAAATAGCGGTCTGAGTAATCGAATGTTTGCGTTCATTATTTTTATGTTTAAAACAGTCCCATAATAATTGCTGCAGCACTTACGGTTGTTGTAAAAGGAATGATAATAGAAATTCGTCTATCAAATTCTTTGTTCTTTTTAGAGGGTACAATTACAATGTCGCCAGGATAAAGCGCAATATTTCTGTTTAGAATATCATTTGGATTGGTCAAATCGATATTGGTCACTCGTACATTTTCTCCTTCTTGGCGTACTATTTTTACGGCTCTCATATTGGCATAAAATTCAAAACCGCCCGACTTACTAATTATCTCTAAGAGCGAGTTATGGTCTTTGTCTACCGTAATAACATTTGGGTTCTTGACCTCGCCTAGAACTGTAATTTCTTTGTTAAGGACTTTTATATCTACGATTGGGTTTATCAACCATTTTTTGAACAGATTTTTTATTTCTTCTTTTAGGTCAGGAATGGTTTTGTTAAGCACCTTTGTTGTTCCTATTTTGGGAATTTCAATGTTCCCATTGGCATCTACAAGTAGCCATTTTCCATATATTTCGTTTGAGTTATAAATTCCGTAAACAGAACCTACACTTAAGTTTTCTTCTCCCCAGATAGAAATCGATATTTTATCATCGTTTCTAATTTTATATTGGTAGTCGGGATTATATGTAAAATAGGGACTGTCATTAACAGCCTCCTTGGTTTCAAATAGATTATATGTTTTACAGGATGTAAAAAGTATTGAGAATAAGATTATTTGTGTTAGAATTTTCATATTTAAAGACTGTTTTGTTTTTAATTGAATATGCAATTATTTCTCCTATTCACAAAAGCTAGGGTTGCAGTGTTACTCTTGTTTTATCGCATTACACACTATTTATTTTTTCTAAAAAAAGGAAAGAATTCGTTGCATAATTGTCGGATTTGAACTTTGTATGACTTGTTTTATCTCAATAATTTTGTCAATGATGTTGTTCATTTTATGACACACCATGTCGTCTTTTATTAGATAATCAAAAGCGCCATATTTTAAGGAATCTACTGCTGTTGCTATGTTTTCTTGACCAGAAATCATAACAACATAAATATTAGGATTGTATCGTTTTATTTTTTTCAAAACCTCAAAACCAGAAATACCATCCATGTTGTGGTCTAGGAATATGATATCTGGTTTTTGATCAAGATTACTAAGACAATCATTGCCATTACTATAATAAGTAATATCGTTATGGCCTATATTTTTTAAAAATTGATCATAAATATTGGCACAAAAAAGATCGTCATCTACAATAAAAAATTTGATTTGATTTTTCATAATACAAAGAATAATTACTATTCTTTTATCTAAATCTGTGCCTTTTTTATTTATGTACTGATTGCTAGTGGTTTGCGGTTTGTGTTTTGAGTTTTTTTCCGAATTTTGGAAAAATAATCCAAGATAAAAAGAAGGTATTACTGATTTAATTCCTTGTTTTGAAGTTGAAAAATAACTTCTTCCAGCGTTTTTTTTACTCTGTAATAGATTGTTAAGATTGTATTTTTGTCTTTGTTATTTAAAGTCGTTATTTTTTCGAGGTATTTAATATCGGCAATTATAGATACAATGGCTAAGTTTTCGACGCTTGGCTTAATTTTATGCATTAATCGACCCAACTCATTAAAATCATTTGCAATTATAGACTTATCTACTATTGCGATGCTTGCTAGAACCTGTTCTACAAAAATGCTAACCATTCTAATCACAAATTCTTTATTTCCTTTGCTCATATTGTGCAGCAAATCTAAATTATAAAGCTGGTTTGTAGTAGTATAAACGGTTTCGATACTCTCTTTTCTTTTATTGGCGGTATGCTTGGCAATTGTTTCTAGGAGTACTAAGTCGTCAAATGGTTTTGTTATATAATCATTCATACCTACATTTTTACATTTATCGATTTCAGTTTTAAAAGCATTTGCGGTAAGTGCAATTATAGGAGTAGAAAGTCTTAGTTTTTTTCTTATAATTTTGGTGGTTTCTATACCATCCATTTCGGGCATTTGAATATCCATAAGTATAATATCAAATGTTTCGGTTTTTAGTTTTTTTAATGCTTCCATACCATTCTCGGCTTCTATTATTCGGCAATTAAAATCGGATAGCGAATTTTGAACAACGATTCTATTCATCTCATTATCTTCAACCAATAAGATGGATATGTTATCTATTTGAAATATTTTTTTCTCTATTTGTAAGTCTTCAAGATTATTAGTATCCCCTTTTTTAAAATCGATATTAATATGAATTGTTGTTCCTTTATTCTTTTTACTTTCTACTTCAATTTCTCCTTTCATAAGCACAACCAATTCCTTGGTTATTGCCATTCCTAAACCAGTTCCTCCGTATTTTCTGGTTATAGCTTTATCTTCTTGAGAAAATTTTCTAAAAATAGAATCCAAGAAATTTTTATCCATTCCTATACCGGTATCCGAAATTGAAATCCGTAGTTTTTGTGTAAAATCATCTTCAAAAATCACATCACACGTTATGGTTACTTGTCCTTTGTGTGTAAATTTTAATGCATTTCCAATCAGATTAAATAGTATTTGTTCGAGCCGAAGTGTGTCTCCTATAAGTACTTTGTGTATTTTTTTTGAAATAGTTGTTGTCAGAATTAATCCTTTTTGTTCTGCTTTTGCTTTCAATACAGTTATAACATTTTTTAAGGAATTTTCAAAAATAAAATCTTTATTTTCAATTGGCAACTCACCCGCTTCAATTTTAGAAATATCTAGAATATTATTAATAATAGCCAATAAGTGTTTGGATGCTATAGCGCTATCTTTTAGATATTTTTGTTGCAATTCGGTAAGTTCTTGCTTTTGTAATTCTCTCAAAAAACCAATTATTGCATTGAGAGGAGTACGAATTTCATG
>JAYVGE010000382.1:0-2816 GCA_043772515.1 Flavobacterium sp.
CGGTAACGCGATTAAAGAAAAATAATGGCGTGCTAATAGGAGGTAATATTGGAAAAAATAAATTGACTCCCAACGAAGAAGCAACATCTGATTATGAAATTTGCTTTGATGCTTTGTATGCTTATGTCGATTATTTTGTAGTCAATGTAAGCTCTCCTAATACTCCTAATCTTCGTGCTTTGCAAGACAAAGAGCCTTTGACGCAATTGTTGCAAACGTTGCAAACTAAGAATTTGGCTAAGCCAAAAGAAAAGCCTATTCTTCTAAAAATTGCGCCAGATCTTACCGATGAGCAATTGTTGGATATTATAGCGATTATAAAAGAAACCAAAATTGCAGGAGTTATTGCAACCAATACCACAATTTCTAGAGAAGGACTGCAATCGGATGCCAAAATTGAAATGGGTGGATTGTCTGGAAAACCATTGACCAATCGTTCTACCGAAGTCATTCGTTTTTTATCCCAAAAGAGTCATAAGGCCTTTCCTATTATTGGTGTTGGCGGAATTCATTCTGCCGATGATGCTATAGAAAAATTAGAAGCTGGTGCTAGTTTGATTCAATTGTACACGGGTTTTATTTACGAAGGTCCCGAATTGGTAAAAGCTATTAATAAGAAGGTTTTAGAAACTAGAAATTAGATTTTGACAACTGCAATAATCTGTAACCTAAAATTCACCTTCTAGAATCTGAACCAAAAGTCCTGTCAGCAATGCGATTCCGAAACTTATCAAAGTGCCAATCAAGACATATTCGGTAAGTTTTCGGTCTTTTGCTTCTTTCAAATCTCCAAAACGAAAGATAGATTTTGCGGCAAGCAAAAAGCCAATAGCTTCAAAATGGGAGGTTGTTATAAAAGCAAAAACAAATAATCGTTCGAGTATTCCGATATAATTCCCAGCATTTGCCAATGAAGTGGCAGTTCCGTTTTTATTCTCGGGAGTCCAGATCGAAATAATAATTCGGATGATAATTGATGTTGGTTTTGTGAGTAAGAATATTCCGGTTGCCAATATCCAAAACCGATTGTCGAATACCGTAAAATCTATTGTTTTATTCTCGTAGAATAAAGTTATTCCGACAAGAACTAGTATGTGCAACATTTGGTCAATAAGAAACCAACTGCGCTTTGTTTTGTTTTTTTGAAAATGCAATTTCAGAAAATCGATAAATCCATGGAAGATTGCCAATAAAAAAGCAAAGCAACCAAATGCAATTTCTCCTACCAAGATCCAAGCCAAAATACCGTGCAGAAAGGTGTGAATATATAGATAGACGCTTTTGTGTTTCTTACTTTCTTTGTCTGCTACCCAAGAAGTAGGTTGTAGTAAAAAGTCGCCAAGCAAATGTGCCAAAAGGAGCTTTATAAAAACAATCATAAGCGTAAGGTTTTTATTTTTTGTCTAAAATGAGTTTCTAATTGCATCATTAAATCAAATTGAGAGCGTTTTCTTCTTCGGCTTACAGCGGCTTGATTGATGCCTAATTTGAGTCCGATTTCTTCTTGTGAGAGCGATTGATTATTTAGGGTTATCAAAATAAATTCGGCAGATTGTACTAGCCAATTATTCATAAATGTCAATCCCAATCGAAGCATCAAGTTGATTTCTTTGTCAAAAACAACATTTTCGGTGTTGATTGCCAAAGTTGTTTTTTGTTTTTTTAATGTTTCAAAAAGTTCTCCCGAGCGGATAAAAGCACTTCCGTTGCTTTCAGAAATTTTTTTGGACACATACGATTTTTCTCCAAAACCAATACTCATTCTTGCGTCGAGCTTTAAGGTTTTTAGATAGGCTTTAATTTGTAATGCAATTAGCAAGGATTCTTCGGGATTTTGAACTTCGAGTTGAAACTCATCGCCACGATAAATTTCCCATTCATTGGGGTTTTTTCCTTTGGTGCTCAATATTTTTTTTAGACCATCTACCCAAATTGTAGTAGCTGATTTTCGTGAGTTTATAATATCTCCTGTAATTATGCTTATCATATTTCAAATATAATTAAAATTTTACTTCGACTTAAAAAAGTTTTAGAAATTAGGATATAGTACCAAATTACGTAATAATTTCTATTATTACTATATTGTGTAATATGTGCTATTATTACCTAATTACGTAATAATATTTTGTATTGCCAAATACCTTTGCTGTCTTAATAAGGATAAAGGTATTGATACTCTTACCCCAAATGGCATTAAATGAAAATCTTCAAAATTTTATGCGAAAAATTACACGTATATTTGACGGATTTACTCAAATTGGATTGATTAATTTGCCATAAGACAATTGCTTCAAAGTCAAATTAGATTGTGATTCTTTTAAAGATGTAATTTGTCGTACACCCACCTAAAACTTTTGTTTTTTATTTCTTTCAAAAGACACTAACTTAGCAACTCCATAATCCAGTAACTTAGTTTATGCATCCAATAAAAATTATCGAATGTCCTCGGGATGCCATGCAAGGTATCAAACCATTTATTCCTACGGCTAGAAAAGTAGCATACATTCAGTCTCTTTTGCGTGTAGGATTCGATTCGATAGATTTTGGGAGTTTTGTTTCGCCCAAAGCGATTCCGCAAATGCAAGATACTGCTGCAGTGCTATCGCAACTCGATTTGTCTCAAACTACGAGCAAATTACTAGCGATTATTGCTAATACACAGGGAGCTATTATTGCTTCTGAACACCAAGAAATTCAATATTTAGGTTTTCCATTTTCGATATCCGAAAATTTTCAGATGCGAAATACACATAAGACTATATCCGAATCATTGGTGACCTTGCAAGAAATATTAGAACTTGCCGACAAAACCAATA
>JAYVGE010000383.1:0-2814 GCA_043772515.1 Flavobacterium sp.
TTGATACGTTCCTTACAACAAATAAAAAACATCGAAGCGTATCCCACAACAACTAATTTTTTCTTGTGCCAAACGAAAGTAAAAACAGCAGCACAACTCAAAAAACACCTCTTGAATGCCCATCAATTACTGATTAGGGACGCCAGTAATTTTCAAGGGCTTTCTCCTCACTATTTTAGAATTGCCGCACAAACTCCTGAGCAAAATCAACTTTTAATCGATGCTATACGCCAATGGAAAACGTTTTAATCACTTTCTTAGTTCCTTTAGTTGCAGGCTACCTTCTCGACTTACTATTGGGAGACCCGAGAGGATTGCCTCATCCTATTCGACTTTTTGGAAACGCAATCTATTTTGGCGAAAGCCTACTAAACAAAGGTAAATTCCAGTTTATAAAAGGAATCTTGCTCACGCTTGTACTATGCAGTTCGGTTTTTGCATTCTTTTATTTCCTGTCTAATATCTTGCTACAAACCAATACCAGTCTTTATATCCTTTTTGCCAGTATTTTTGTTTTTTATGGTCTAGCCAACAAAAGCCTGATACAAGAAGGAAAAGCAGTTTTTGATGCACTTCAAAACGACGGATTGGAAGCGGGACGAAAACGACTTTCTTGGATCGTGGGACGTGATACCACTACCCTATCCGAAAACCAAATACGAACAGCTGTTTTCGAAACCTTGTCCGAAAATTTAAGCGACGGGGTAATTGCACCGCTTTTCTATTATGCCATTGGCGGTTTGCCCGCGATGATGACTTATAAAATGATCAACACCCTAGACTCCATGATTGGATATAAAAACGAAAAATACTTTTATTTTGGCAAGTTTGCAGCTCGATTGGACGATGTTGCCAATTTTATTCCCGCCAGATTAACTGCTTTCCTAATGGTTTTAGTGAGCGGAAAATGGGGTCTTTTTTCATTTGTTCATCAATTTCGCAACCAGCATGCCAGTCCAAATTCAGGCTATCCCGAAGCAGCATTGGCAGGAATCATGAATTGCCGTTTTGGAGGTCCCAATACCTATCATGGCAAAATTGTAAATAAACCCTACATCGGAACAAATGACAGAAAAATAGAGCCTCAAGAAATAATCGAAGTTTCTAGAATTAACAACAACGTTACTTTACTGACTGTTAGTATTATAATAATTGCAAGTAGTCTATTTTTTTACAAAATTAGGTAATCAGAATTCGATTTATAGTTACAGGAGCTGAGGTGTTTTTTATTTAACGCTGTCAGTGTTTTGAACCCTGACAGGGTTAAATAAAAAAACTTTATAAAAATAATCCACAACTGTTTTGTATTTTCGCGACTGTAATGGTTTTCTTTTTTAGTATTAGAAAAGAAATTAAAAGGGAATTCGGTGGAAATCCGAGACAGTACCCGCTGCTGTAAGTTTTATCAAGGTTATAACATTATGCCACTGTCTCGTTCTAAAACGAGATGGGAAGGCGTTATTAACTGAAACGAGTCAGAAGACCTGCCTTTACATCGATTCGTAACTTTCGGAGTAAAGGTAAACGGGTGAAAATAATCTTCTCCTTATCTTCACACGTCCTTATTTTATTGTTGCAAATAATCGGTTAACGGGATTATTAACGCACAAAAACTTAAAATGGAAAAGGATTTATCCAAAATTAAAAAAATTATTTACCTCTGTAACGGTACTTCGTGTACAAACAAAGGCGCTGAAGAAAACATTACTACCCTTCGCAATTCTCTAACGGAGCAAGAATTAAACGACGAAATTCATACTATAAGGACGAAATGTAGTGGTTTTTGTAAAAAAGGTCCAATTATAAGCATTCAGCCAGAAAATACTTGGTATAAAGAAATGAATGTAACCACCTCCAATGCTGTAGTTACCGCTCATATTTTACAAAACACAATTCTCGAAGACCAATTGTTATTTACTTTGAGCAATACAGCCGACTCATTTACTCCTCAAAAAAGAAAGAAAAATTTTTTTACAAAGTATTTTTCATTCAAACTTTTTTTTTTGCTGTTAATGTCTTTTTTTAAAACACAAGCACAAAACAATATTAGTGGCTTTGTTACAGATGCCAACAATCACAGCAAAATTGAAGGTGCGGCCATTCAGATAAAAGAATCTAGCGAGAATACTATTTCTTATGATCAAGGAGCGTATGAATTACGGTCTATTTCTGAAGGAATGAAAACCATTATTGTTTCTTGTATAGGCTACAATACTATCACCCTAAAAATAAATTTAAAAAAAGACGAACAAAAAAAGCTGAATATTGCCTTGCAAAGTAATGCAATGAACTTGGCCGAAGTTGTTATTTCAACTTCATTTGACCAAAAAAAAATAAACAAAATAGATCAGATAAGCCTGCAAATGCAACCCATAAAATCGGCTCAAGACTTGTTGCGTGCCGTTCCCGGTTTGTTTATTGCGCAACATGCAGGCGGAGGAAAAGCCGAGCAAATTTTTGTTAGGGGAACAGACAACGATCATGGAACTGATTTTAACATTCAAATGGATGGAATTCCGGTAAACATGCCTTCACACGCACACGGACAAGGCTATGCCGACATGCACTTTATGATTCCCGAAATCATTGGTTCGGCAAACTTTTACAAAGGGCCTTATGAGGCAAAAACGGGAGACTTTTCGGCGGCGGGTGCTGCCCAATTCAACTCCAAATACCGTTTAGAAAAAAATGTTGTCAAACTAGAATCAGGCCTATTCAATACCCACAGAATTTTGGCTATGGTTCAGCTTTTAGATCAAAGACATTTGGTTTCTAAATGGAAAGACAATGCGTATTTAGCTTCTGAGTACAACT
>JAYVGE010000384.1:0-18463 GCA_043772515.1 Flavobacterium sp.
TTTGATTATTCAACCGGATGTGATCTCGGATCAGAAGCGTTATGTGCAGTTGAATCAAGAGTACAAAACTTTAAAGGCTTTGGCAGAAAAACGCGACGAATACGTGGTTTTGATGGCCAATATTGAAGAAGCCAACGAAATAATTGCTGACGGTAGTGATGCCGATATGACCGAAATGGCCAAAATGCAATTGGATGAAGCCAAGGAGAGATTACCGGAATTGGAGGATGAAATTAAATTTATGTTGATTCCGAAAGATCCAGAAGATGCCAAGAATGTTATGGTAGAAATTCGTGCTGGTACAGGTGGAGACGAAGCTAGTATTTTTGCTGGGGATTTATTTAGAATGTACACAAAATATTGCGAAGGTCGCGGATGGAGAACTTCGGTTGTCGATATGAACGAAGGAACTTCTGGAGGTTTCAAAGAGGTGATTTTTGAAGTTACAGGAGAGGATGTTTACGGAACTTTGAAGTTTGAAGCGGGTGTACACCGTGTGCAACGGGTACCGCAAACGGAGACGCAAGGGCGTGTACATACATCGGCAGCGACTGTTATGGTACTTCCTGAAGCCGAGGAATTTGATGTGCAAATTGATATGAATGATGTTCGTGTCGATTTCTTTTGTTCGTCAGGACCTGGTGGACAATCGGTAAATACTACGAAATCGGCGGTACGTTTAACACACATTCCAACAGGATTGGTGGCGCAATGTCAAGACCAAAAATCGCAACATAAAAATAAAGACAAAGCATTTGGCGTTTTGCGTTCCCGTTTGTACGAACAGGAATTGGCCAAAAAGCAGGCTGAGGATGCTACAAAACGTACGTCTCAAGTGAGTTCTGGAGACCGTTCTGCAAAGATTCGTACTTACAATTACGCACAGGGTCGTGTAACAGACCACCGTATAGGTTTGACTTTGTATGATTTAGGAAATATTATGAATGGTGATATTCAGAAAATTGTTGATGAACTAGCTTTAGTCAACAACATGGAAAAACTAAAAGAAGCGAGCGAAGTTTTTTAAATACAATACAATTAATATAATGGTAACACTTAATTGCTTGGTAAGAGTCAATTAAGTGTTTTTTTTGTCGAATCTAAAAAATGTAATATAATATTTATGAAAAAAATCATAATTTTTTTTGTTTTTTCACCGGGATTTTTGCTGTGGATGCGCAGTCTTATTTGAGTTTTTACCATGATAATTATGCTGGAGTTCAAAGTGTTTTATTCAATCCTGCGACTATTGCCGACTCTCGTTTCAAAACGGACATTAATCTATTTTCGGTAAGCAGTTCTGTTGGAAATGATTTGTACGGAGTGCCTTTGTCAGATGTTTTTAAAGGCGATTATGATTTTGATAAACAATCAAGATTTACCCCGGCTACAAATAATAATGCGATTGTGAATTTCGACTTTATGGGGCCGTCGTTTATGTTCAATATAGCTCCAAAACACACCTTAGCTGTTTTTACAAGAGCACGATCGATTGCCAATGTGACTCAAGTAAACGGAAGTTTAGTCGATCAAGTCAAAGATGGATTAGATAAATCAAGTAATTTTAATTTTAATGGAGGCAGTCCCAATACGGTTTCTAATTCTTGGGGAGAATTAGGGATTTCTTATGCTACTGTTTTATTTCAAAAAAGACAACACTTTCTAAAAGGTGGTTTTACCGTCAAATACCTTCAGGGAGTTACAAACGGATATTTGCAAGGAAATAATCTAGACGTTACACTTGTAGCCAACCCAATAAACCCTAAATTTAACAGGCTTTATTCTAAAGGAGAACTTACCATTGGTGGTAGTCAGGATTTTAATGCCGACACCAATGTAAATTTTGATATTAACTCTAGAGGTGTAGGTTTTGATATGGGTTTGGTTTATGAATGGAGACCCGATTATTCCTCTTACGATTTGAATAATGCAAAAGCAGTCGATAATAATTTTAGAGATTTAAACAAATACAAATTGCGTTTTGGATTATCTGTTATCGATATTGGGTCGATAAATTACAAGAACGCGATTCGAGACACCTATAATTTGACGGGTAGTTTTGTTCAAGATGATATTGATAATGCAGACGATATATACGAATTTTTAAACAAACATTATGCCAAAACCACTACTGCCAAAGGGCTGATGACAAATTTGCCTACGGCATTGCATGCCGATTTGGATTGGAGTATTCATAATAAATTCTATTTAAATCTTAACGGTGATATTAGTTTGGTTGGCCATAATAAACTAAACGGAAATAGCATTGCCGATAGAGTAAGCTTGACACCAAGATACGAAAGCAGATGGTTTAGTTTTTATGTGCCAATAACTTGGATGGAATACAGCGGTACGCAAGTGGGGTCTGGGATACGGGTTGGAACTTTTTTTCTAGGATCGAGCTCGGTACTGACCAATTTAATTGCAAAAGAATCTAAGGCTGTAGATTTTTATATTGGCTTTAAAATCCCTGTTTATGAAAAAAAATTTAAAGACACGGATGGAGATGGTGTTTTGGATAAAATAGATGGTTGCCGAAAAATAGCAGGACCAATAGAAAACAATGGTTGCCCTTGGTCAGATGCCGATGGAGATTTGGTATTTGACAAAGATGATGCTTGTGTAAATCTTGCAGGACCAGTAGTAAATAAAGGATGTCCTTGGAACGATTCGGACGGAGATACCCTTTTAGACAATGTAGATGCTTGCCCAAGAATTGCGGGTCCAGTAGAAAACAGAGGATGCCCATGGTCAGATACTGACAAAGACGGTGTTTTGGATAAGGACGATAATTGTCCGACAGTTGCAGGAGCGGCAGTAAATCGCGGTTGCCCCGAAGTAGTTTTAATCGAAATAAAAGACTCAGATAAAGATGGTGTCGAAGACAAAGAGGACGATTGTCCTACCATTGCTGGTTCAGCTAACAATAAAGGATGTCCTGTGGTAACCGAAGCTATTGTCGAAAAATTGAAGATTCAAGCAAGATTAGTATATTTCAATACAGGAAGAGCAACTTTACAAGGAGGTGGAGTTCCTGCTCGATTGAAAGCAATTGGAGAAATTCTAAAAAGCTATCCTAATGCTAAATTTAGTATCGAAGGGCATACCGACAACATTGGTTCGGAGAAAGTAAATAAAAAGCTGTCTCATGATAGAGCCAATGCAATCAAAAAGGTGTTAATTCAGAACGGAGTAAATCCAGAAAATGTAGAAGCCAAAGGTTTTGGGTCGACAGTTCCTGTTGGCGACAATAAGATAAAAAGCGGTAGAGCCAAAAATAGAAGAACCGAAATTAGACATGTAGATTCTAAATATGAAGGAAAACTATAATTTAGTTCTAATAATCAAGAAAAGCCATTCATTATTGAATGGCTTTTTTTATTTTTGCAATTCTTCCAAAAGAGAACCATTTTTTAAGGTAAACGCGTTTAAACTCTTTCGCAGAGATTCAAAAAGAAAGACACAGAGATTCACAAAAACAACAACAATACAATCTCTGTGTAATAATCTTAAAAAGCGTTTGCCTTAACCATTTTTTTGTAAAGGATGGTTTTAAAAAACTTTAAAGTAACTTTGCCTAACACAAGCTATAAACGATAAACAACAAACTGTCTTGACTACACAACAATTAATCGATCAAATTAAAGTTAAAAAATCATTTCTATGCGTAGGTTTAGATGTGGATTTAAATAAAATTCCGAAGCATTTATTAGAGCTAGAAGACCCTATTTTTGAATTTAATAAAGCCATAATTGATGCGACTCACGATTTGGCAGTGGCATATAAACCCAATACTGCTTTTTTTGAGGCGTACGGAATAAAGGGGTGGATGTCATTGCAAAAAACCATAAACTACATCAACGAGAAGTACCCAGAAATTTTTACCATTGCCGATGCCAAACGTGGCGATATCGGGAATACGTCGTCGATGTATGCCAAAGCTTTTTTTGAAGATTTAAACTTCGATAGCGTAACGGTAGCTCCGTATATGGGGAAAGATTCGGTGGAGCCTTTTTTAGCTTTCGAGAACAAACACACGATTATGCTGGCTTTGACATCCAATGAAGGGGCTTTTGATTTTCAAACATTACAAGTGGATGGAAAAGAGTTGTACAAACAAGTCTTAGATACCTCTAAAACTTGGAAAAACAGTGAGAATCTAATGTATGTGGTTGGTGCTACCAAAGCCGAATATTTTACCGAAATCCGCAAAATTGTTCCCGATAGCTTCTTACTTGTCCCAGGTGTTGGCGCACAAGGCGGAAGTCTTTCGGAAGTGTGTAAATACGGAATGAATGCCAATGTTGGTTTACTCATTAACTCTTCTCGTGGGATTATTTATGCCTCTAATGGAACCGATTTTGCCGAAGTTGCCAGAGTCGAAGCCTTGAAAATGCAACAGGAGATGGAAATGATTTTGAATACGAATTAGCACGAATTTTTTTCAACACAGATTTTACAGATTTGCACAAATTAATCGGTGTCTAAAATACCTTTGTGAACTTTGCGTAAATCCTTGCGTACTTTGCGGTAAAAAAAATGAAACAACTCACAGACCAACTCGGCACTTCTCATTCTTTTGAATCTTCTCCCAAGCGAATTATCTCTCTTGTGCCTTCGCAAACCGAATTATTGTATGATTTGGGTTTGGAAGATAAAATCATTGGTATCACCAAATTCTGCGTGCATCCATACCATCTTAAAGCGACAAAAAAAGTGGTTGGGGGAACCAAAAAAGTGCATTTAGAAAAAATAAGATTGTTGCAACCTGATATTATCATTTGCAATAAAGAGGAAAACACCCAAGAAATAGTAGTGCAATTGCGTACCATTTGTCCAGTTTGGGTAACCAATATTGTTACGATTGAAGATAATTTTCAGATGATTTCCGACTTTGGTCAGCTTTTTAATTGTAGAACTGAATCCAGAAAATGGAACGATAAATTGACTTTTGCCTTGAAAGATTTTCAAGCTTTTGTCGAAGACAGACCTGTTTTGAAAGTTGCCTATTTTATTTGGAAGAATCCTTTTATGGTTGCTGGCTCGGGTACTTTTATAGACGAATTATTGAAACTGAATCATTTTGAGAATATCTATGCAAATAAAAGCCGCTATCCCGAAATTGAAATCAAAAAACTACGCATAGAAGGCGATCCAGATTTGGTTTTATTGTCTTCCGAGCCTTATCCTTTCAAGGAGGAAGATGCTTTCGAAATAGGTCGTTTTACGCACCATGCCAAAACTATTTTTGTAGATGGCGAAATGTTTTCTTGGTACGGAAGCCGCATACTCAAAGCTTTTGAGTATTTTAAGAGAATACAGCTAAAGTTGGGGAATTGAGTCCTTAGATACAACTAATAAATGCAATATTTGGAAGTTGCGGTATTGTTGATTTTTTTTAGAAAAGAGAAAAGAGAAAAGAGAAAAGAGAAACGAGAAAAGAGAAAAGAGAAAAGAGAAAAGAGGATTAATTCTTACGTTCTTTATCTTATTTAAAAAATAGTTAATACCATTTAAGTTTAGAATTTACAGTAAATTCTAAACTTAAATGGTATCAATTGACCAGCTATATAAAGTCAACAATCCTGCTTACCTATCCTTTCCTCAAAGGATGTCGTCTTGAAGAAATCAAAGAACTTTGTGTCCTTTTGTACGCTTTATTTTAAAATATTTGCTTAAAATAGAAACTCCAAAGTCGTATAAAAAGTTCTTTGATCTGACGGGATAATTCCGGGACCTGGATAACCAGTAGCTCTTCGGGTAAAATAGCTGTTGTTTGTAAAGTTGGTAATTCCAGCTTCTAGTTTAACATTTCTCCATTTGTAAGAAGTCGAAATATCGGCTACATAATAGGAAGGAATGGTTCCCGAAATTCCATCGTTTATATTATTTCTTGAATTGCTATTCGCACTCGAAAATTGCGATGAAATTGCGGTGAATTGCAATGATGAAACAAAGTTTTTGAAGCCAATTCCTGTTCCTGTTTTTAGATTCAAGAGCGGTACAAATTCTACTTTATTTCCCTGTATTGCTACAATATCCGATTTTAAATACTTGGAGTCGGTAAGAGCCATATTGCAGAAGATGGTCCAATTGAAATTTTCTTTTGTTTCAAAAAAAGTTTTGCTCAAACTCCAATCCAACATCGTTTCAAAACCATAGGTAATGGCTGTTCCCAGATTTCCTCGATGTCTTACCATTTGATTCTGAGTGTTTGTAGTGTCAAATTCTCCTATTTTATCGTCATAATAAAGTCCGAAAACATTGGTGTCAAAGGTTATTTTGTTGCCAATTTGTCCTCGAATTCCAATATCCGATGTGTATCCTTTTTCGTCGGTTATGTTGGGGTCGATTTCAAAACTGGGGTTGGCAGTTCGGATATCATTAAAGGTTACCGATCGGTAGTTTTGAGAGACATTGCCATACCATTCCGTTTTGTTTTGGGGTTTATAGCTCAACCCAATTCCAATCAAGAATAACTTTCGGTCTTTGACGGTTTCTTCCATCAATTTCTTATCCAAAAGAATATTGCCAGCAAAATCAAGGTTTATTTTTCTATAAAAACCATTGGCTTGTGTTTTGATTGTTTCGAATCGAAATCCAGGTGTGATAGCAAATTTTGGGGATACTCTAAAAATATTTTCTCCAAAAAAGGCAAAATTCAAATTCGGATATTTATAGTCGGATTGGTTTTGGTACAATGGAAATTCAGCCGAAGCTACCTCGAAATTGGCATTCGATCCCGAGCTTCCAGCATTTTGAAGCCCCGAATTATTAGATTGATAGTATTTGGCTCCAATCAAAAATGCACTCGTATTGTCTTTAATTTTGTATTGTTTCAAGTAGCGTGCTTCGCCACCCCAATTGACAAATTTACCAATAACCAAATCTCGTTCGGTGCCCTCTTTGTCGGGATCGGTAATGCGATTTGATCTAAAACCTACTGCTTTTCTGCTGGCATCCAAACCAAATAATTGCAACGAAAAATCAGCGTTGTTTTCAAATTTATGCTTAAAACGCAAAGCAAATAAGTTCCAATTTACTGCAAACCAATTTCGGATTCTGTTGCTTTGTCTTGGATTTTGGTAGAACATCTCATCAGTCAAACCGCCTGCTTGATGAGCGAGATAATCATAATGGGTATAATCAAAATGTAAGGAAGTTTTGGGTGTGAATTGGTAATTTAAATTGGCAAAATAATTGTTGCTTTTAAACTCCGAATTGGGTCTAAAACCGTCTCCTTTCTTAAAATTATAAAAGGTATAATAACTAAATTTCCCATTGGTACCGCTCAAAGAACTGAAATTGGTGTATAAATTATACGATCCGAGCGTGTTTCTCGTAACAAATTCTATTGGTTTTGTCGTTGGGGTTTTGGTTTTAAAATTGATCAATCCGCCAAACTGTGTGCCATATTGCAACGAAGCCGCACCACGTACCACTTGAATTTCTTCCAGTGCTTCGGTTGGTGTGGCATAATAACTTTCGGGGTAACCCAAAACATCGGCACTGATGTCGTAGCCATTTTGACGCGTATTGAAATTGGATGTTCTATTGGGATTCAATCCACGACCACCAATGCTCAATTGTAAACCACCATCTGAACTTTCGTTGATCGTTAGTCCCACAACTTGTGCAAAGATCTGACGGGCATTATTGGTGGCTTTGTTCGCCGTTAATTTGTTTATGGAGATAACCTCTGTTTTTTTACCTGCATAAATAGCCGTTTCGTCTATGTCTTTTAATTTGTTTATCGCAAAAACCTTATCTCTTTGTTTACTGATTACCACTTCGGATAAGTTGGTAATTTTGTCTAAAACTATTGTCAGATTTGTTTCTGAAGCAGGGATTGTTTGCTCTAGCAAAGAGTAGTTTTCTTTGTAAAATACCAATTCTGAATTGGCAGTTGCACTTCTTTCAATCTCAAATTCGCCATTTTTGTTCGAGATCGCTTTTGTTTCGGTAGTTTTATTGTAAACGGATACCAGCGAAATAGTTTCGCCCGAATCGGTTTTGATAACCCCGGAAATTTTGTTTTGCGAGAACGCATTTATAGAAAACAGTATAAATAATAGTACTCTAAAGTCCTTTAATTTCATCGTTAAATGGTAATATCCAGTTTTTGTGTTGGAAAGATTCATATTCTTTGGCGAGATTTATTTTTGGGTCAATGTAGGGTTTGCTTAGTCTTCCGTTGATGGCAACGTAGCTTTCTACTCGAACTTCGGGATTTGCAAAGCCTAGTTCTTGGTAATAATTGTGTAAATAATGAGCGTATTCCAGAATGAAATCAGGTTGAAAAGCCATTTGTTTTTCCTGAAAAGTAGTCAAGAAATTTCGGTTGTCAACCCTTATTGTTTCTTTGGTCCTGGCATCGGTAACTGTAAATTGGGCGTAACCTGCTTTTTCCATCAGCATGACACGCCATGAAAATCGGAATCCTTCTTCTGTCCAAAACAGTTCGTCTTTGTACACTAAATATCGGAAGGGGAATGCAATCTGAAATGCTAGGAAACAAGTTATTACAACTAATTTCGATTTGTAAATAGCATTGAAATTCTGGATTTTTTCTTTCCCGTTTTCAAAGATATTGACATTCAAACGAAGGAATGCTGCTATATAATCCAATATTTTTTTATGAAAAGAACTTTCGAAAAACAATAAAGAACTAACAATCATTACATACGGAAAAACGCCAATCGGGAATAGGATTTTTGTCAAGATATGAAAAACGACTACCAGTACAAATGCGAAGGTTCTAGTTCTTTTGTAAAGCAGTAAAAAAGGAATAGTCAGATCGTAAATCATCCCTGTCCAACTAAAAGCGAAATGTACCCAGTTTTCGTTTAATGAAGTCCCAATTATAGGTAAATCAGCATTGTTGGGTAACCAAATTTTTAGCGGCATCGCCTTGAATAGCCAATCCGAATTAAGTTTGGCAAGTCCTGCGTAAAAATAGACGATCCCCAATAAAAATTTTAGAATATCAATCGTCCAGCGGGGAGTTTTTTGGAAAGCTTTTTTGGGATTTCGATACACATCTACAGAAAAATAGGCGTTTGCAGGTAGAAATATCAAAATAAAACTCAAAACCGTAATAAAATAATAGTGATTCAAATACGTTGTTTTATCCATAAATTCGATATAGGTAAAACTTAGGAAAAAGGTAATAATTGCTAATTTGTAGTGGTAACCAATAGCAACAAACAAGGCAGCTATTCCCGCAATGAGGAACAATAAATAGGTGTAATTCCCCAATGGTTTTACCCACTCAAAACCATAATAGGTAAAATGAAATTGAGGTTGGATATAAAATGGCTCAATCCAGCCATAACTTGCAAACCGAATGAGACTAAAAAGCATCATAAAACCAAACGCTAGCCTAAAAAAAGCTAGCGTTGATGCCTGTGAATAGGTATTTAGATATTTTGATAGACTAGATTTCATGATTAATCGCCATCGCCATCTACATAATCTATTGTAATGTTTAAGGCTTGCATCATGTCTAACTTGGTGTAAATTACATTTTGCTGCAAAGCACTGTAAGCGGCAATCATTTTTGTATTATCAGTTGATATTTGCTCCGAAAAATTATTGCTTAAGGTGTTGTTAACAAATGCAATCGCTACAAATTGTGCATTGATGATGTCACTCAATTTTTTGCCATCTCTAATGGCATTCAAGTAATCCAAATACGATTTTAAGCATGCTCCTGTTGTAGCACTAGTAAAATGTTTTCCGTTAAAAAAATCTTGTTGGGATTGCAAAGCGACCGTCAACAACTCTCTTGAAACATCTTTTTTGTAGAAAGCTTCTACCTTTTCTGGATATTTAACACCAGCAGAAAACTGTCCGACCGGAATGCCTAATTTACCAGTTCGAATAGCTTTTTCAAGATTATTAACAAAAGCATTGGTCGTTTTGTTTACTGCGCTTGTCACGCTCGTTCCGTTATTGGCGACATAACTTGCTCTGTATCCAGAATTCCAGTCGGTCACAACGGTATCTGCGTTTGATTTTAATTTTGCAGTTACATCGGTCAGGTATTTTTTGTAATTCGCCGCATTAGCATTCGAACTATAAAAACTGACAATCGTTGCATCTGTTGTTCCTAAACCGTTGATTAAATAATCCAATCCTGGAAAACCTTGTTTGCTAAATTGATTATCCAACGACAAATTATACACCCCACTAGAAATATTAGTTTCAATTCCTACAGCATTCGTGGGATAGGTATTGGCAGACATATTGAGTTTAATTTCTTCGGCTTTGCCAAGATTATACATCGAAACATATTGGTAGGCTTTATAACTTTCTAGCCAAGAGGTTCGCAACGCAATCAAATTACTCTCGTTAGGTGTTGCCACAAAAGTGTTTACGCTTGTGGTCAATATCTGTAACTTACTTTTATAATTGGTATAACTAGGAATGATAATATTATCTGCCCAATTGGTCAAAAGTGCCGTTCTGTCAAAATTGGTGTCCTTGGTGTTATCCTCTTTACCATTAGAGGAACAGGCTACTAAGGCAATTACAAAACCTATAATCAGTACTATTTTCTTCATTTTTAAGAAATTTTCAACAAAATTACAAAAGCAATTTATAATTATTCGTATTTGTTCTAAATTAATTTACTGTTGCAGCTTGAGCAATTGTAAAACCAAATTTAGTTGCTATCTGTGTAGATATTGCGTCTAATTTTGGACCCAAAGTATCGATATCCCACAAACCATCTGTTCCGCTTAACATTGATGCTAACATTGTATCTACTTCTGCTTTTGTGAAATAAGGATTTTTTGTAGCTGGATTATTGGTGTAACGCAAAGACATAATAAAACCATATCCTTCTGACAATGCGTGTAGCGATTTGGCTC
Organism: Flavobacterium sp.; assembly: GCA_043772515.1. GTDB lineage: Bacteria > Bacteroidota > Bacteroidia > Flavobacteriales > Flavobacteriaceae > Flavobacterium. The sequence continues at coordinate 10,875 of JAYVGE010000384.1, forward strand.
CTGCATCTCCTGTTGCTAACTTAGATTTACCCTCTTGCAAATAGAATACTGCCCTTACTGCTGCTGTTGTCGCTAATTTTGATTTGATTATGTCAATTTGAGCATCACGAACTTTATAATCATTTGCAACTATAGCTGCTCTACCTTTGCGAAAAGCCAAATCAATATCCGCTTTGATAGTTTTAAAATCACTATCTGCATTCACTTGATGAATATAGCTACTCCAAAATTTAAGACCTTTATTATCAGCAACTGTTAGATCATCGGCACCATATACATAACCGTAAGCTTCGTCCCAAGTGTGCTCCATTGCGGTGTAAGATTTTCCAGTTGAAACTACTTTGTTTGTGTTGTCTGCTTTATTATTCGCTTCGTCTAATTTGTTTTTGCTTAGGTAGTTATTGGTAATTTGATCCATAAAACAAGCACCCATCATGCCTTTTAATAAAACTTGTTGAGGCTCTAATCCATTTGCAGCAAATAATCTTTTGCTTTTTCCATCTTGATAAACACCCGCTACACCTGGGGTGGCAGTTGTACCTTTGCTGGCTGTATTTCCGTTTTTGAATTGAGTTTCAAAAAGAGCACGCACACTAACTTGTTCTTCTGTAGATCCACCGCCTTGATATAAAGAGAAATAATCTTTAGAAGCAGCTGTTTTGTCTTTTAATAATTTTCCAGAGGCATTCAAACCAGCTCCAATAAACTTATCGCCGGTGTTGCTGTACATTTGAGAAAGAACAACATCGTCTACTACTGTTCCCTTCTCTGCTGCGGTTTTATAATAGTTTCCCATTTCTTCTAACATTAATATACGGCTAGATTGACCTGAATAATCTACAGTTGTCACTAAGTTTCTTTCAAATTTGTAAGTTGCGGGTACAGTGTAGTTGAAAGTTCCTTCTGCTACGACAACTTTATCTTCTTCTTTTGAACACGAAGTAAATGCTAACGCTATAATTGGTAATACGTAAAGTGGTAATTTTTTAAAGTTCATGTTTTTTTGTTTAGGTTTCGTTATTTTTTTTGTAAAAGTATAACATTAATTTAACAACTAAGGTTTTATTTATAATCTGTATAAATAAAAATCATTAGTAATGAATCGGTTATCAAAAGTAGAACTTCTGTAGAATCACTTTTTTGATGTTAAATCAAAGTTAAAATCTATTTAAAATTATTCTAAATAAAAGTTGTTTAGTAAGTGTAAAACTAATAATTTCGCACTATTCTTAATTATTCTAAATAAAAATATTATGACCAAATTTTTAAAAAGATTATTCCTTGTATGTTTTGCTTTGTTTTTATGTTCCTCAATGGGAGTTTCTAATGATAAGGACGACTTGTCGATTGTTAAAAAAGCCAAAGAGAGCAACAAATACATTGCGGTTTATTTTTCGGGATCAGATTGGTGTGCGATTTGTCACGTTTTCAAAAATGAATTTGTAGAACAAAATGAGGTTGCTCCAATTTTGAACGCTGATTTTGTGTTTTACAATGCCGATTTTCCGCAACGCAAAAAACTAGCCAAAGATATTACTGCAACTAATGATGCGCTAGCCGAAAAACTAAATCCAAACGGAATTTTTCCTCTTTTGGTAATTGCAGACGAAAACCTGAATGTAAAAAAAATAATCACAAAGGCTATGGGTTACGATAAAGCTATGGAGGTTTTGAAAGAAAGTATTAAAAAATAGTCTTTCCAAATGCAATCAATAAACACAATGAAAACTTATACAGAGTCGATTCCTTCGATGACTTCAACCTTGTCTATTTCGATTATAATGGATGACGATCAAGAGAAAGATGCTCAGGAATTGATCCAAAAAGGATTTGATAAAGCCAATGAACTTATAAAAATAATTTCGGCTTGGGAGGAGGGGACTCAAATGCATGCAGTCAATCAGGCTGCGGGGGTACGTCCAGTTGTAGTAGGCGACGAATTGTTTTATCTTATACAAAGGGGACTAAAAATAGCTGAACTGACAAAAGGATTGTTTGATATCACTTTTGCCTCAATAGACAAAGTTTGGTATTTTGATAAACCAATGAATGCATTCCCTACGCCAGCAGCAATTGCACAATCGGTTCGTAATATTAACTATAAATACGTGCAATTAGATTCCAAAAACAAAACGGTATTCATTACCAATAAAGGTACCAAAATAGAGCTTGGTGCTATTGGTAAAGGATATATTGCCAATCAGATCAAGGAGCTACTCATTAGTTACGGAATTCAATCGGGTTTGGTCAATGCTGGTGGCGATTTGGTGTGTTGGGGCAAAAATTACGAGGGGTATCCTTGGCGAGTAGGTATTGCCGATCCCAATAAAAAAGAATCCTACATTGCTTGGTTGCCGTTAGAAAATCAAGCCGTTGCCACGTCGGGTAGTTACGAGCGATTTGCTTTGATTGATGGTGAAAAATTCTCTCATATTATTCATCCCAAAACGGGTTATCCTGTAAAAGGACTTCAGAGCGTAACCATTATTAGTCCTGATCCAGAATTGTGTGATGCTATTGCTACCTCAGTTTTCTTGATGGGATTAGAACAAGGATTGTCATTTGTAAATCAATTTGAAGACATTCAATGTTTTATGATAGACAATCAAAATCAATATTATTATTCAGATAATTTAAATACAAATCAATATGTTCAATAGAATTAAATTGCTTTTATCAGCAGTTGTACTCATAGGTACATGTAGTCGTTGCGCTCCAGTGAAGCCTTATCAAAGACAATACGTTTCGGATTATTCGATGCAAACAGGAACGACTTCATTAGAGAAATTAGAATCCGAAGGTTTTTCTTTTAGAGAAGGAGCTTCAGGTGGAGAAACAGGAAAAACAGGCGGTGGATGTGGTTGCAATTAACCCAAACAAAATATTCAAAAATATAGAAACATACAATGATGCTAATTATACATTTATTTATTTTTTCGCTTCCCAATTTTAATGTTTTGATTGTGATATTTATGCTCTTAGCGGGTAAATTATCATTTAGTCAAAACGCAAAAAACAAAGAAACGAAAGATAAGCGACCAACGAAAATCTCGTTATTGAGTAATTATTATGATCAGGATGGGGACAAAAGTGCCGTTAATGGGGGATTAGGTTCTCAGAAAATTGAAAGTTTTTCTCAAGAAGTACATCTTTATCTTCCTGTAAAGTCTGTTGATGCGTTGTCTGTTGATGCTGGAATCGATCATTTTACATCGGCATCATTGGCAAATATAGACAAATATATTTCGGCTGCTAGTAGTGGTAACTCTGGTGTAAGTGGAGATGAAACCCGTTTTTACGGGAATATAGCCTACGAGCACCAAGTTTCTAATACAATTACAATAGCACCAAGGGCTGGGTTTTCTAATGAATATGATGTGCAATCAGTAAATACAGGAATTTCATTGTCTAAAAAACTTAAAAATAACGATCGCGTTATCGCTACTAGTTTTGGAGTAACAATAGACCGTTGGATGGTGGTACATCCGGGAGAATTTCGCTCGACAGGACTAGATGCAGAAACAGGAGCGTCGGCAAGTAGCGTAAATGCTTACGCAACTCCTTTTGTATATAGTGGGGATGCGATAACAAAAGACGGACAAATGTATCCTGTAGATTACAGAACATCGTATGCGCTGGTAAACGGATTTTCATTTGCCATAAACCAAAAAATGAATGCTTCGGTAGGTCTTGATGTATTGGCTCAAAAAGGATTGCTTTCGACTCCTTTTCACAGGGTATATTTTAATGATGGTATAGGGGATGAATATCAAAAAGAAGTTCGAATAGAGAAATTACCTCGTGAGCGCTACAAAATTGCGATTTCTGGACGATTCAATTACTTTTTAGATCCAGAAATCGTATTACGAACCTACGCCAGGCTTTACAAAGATACTTGGGATATCAACTCCATAACTTTTGGGATTGAAACAGTTCTAAAATTAGATAAATCATTTGCTATAACACCATTTGCGAGATTTCATTATCAGGAAGGAACTTCTTATTATGCAGCATATGGACGTCATGTTTATAGTCCCAGCAATTTTTTTACTAGTGATATCGATTTGGCTACGTTTTCGGCAATTCGTACAGGACTGGCTTTGCGTTATGTGCCTTTTTCCAATTCGAAGTTAGATAACAAAGGACAACCTGTAAAACATTTTGCAGCGATCAAGGATGTCGGCTTACGTTTTGCACATAACAATAGACAAGATGGTTTGGTAGGGAATTCTTTGTCTTTTGAAATTACTTTCGAACTCTAAATTCATTCTTCAAATAATTTAAATATAATAATAATGAAATCAATATTTAGCACATCAATAACTTTAATTGCTGGAATCGTTTTGATGGTATCTTGTACCAGTAGCAGTTCTGACATAGCAGCTCCATTAATGTATCCAAATCCATACAAAGTACTTGAGGATTTAAACACTATCAATGAAAATGCAACTTTAAAAATGCTTTCACGAACAACCGCTATTTCGGTAGGACAGTTGGGGTTTGTAATCAAAACAACGGATCAAGGAGTTACTTGGCAAAAAATGGATGCGCAAACAACAAATAATCTAACCGATATAAGTTTTACTACTGAGCAGTCGGGTTGGGTTGTCGGAAATGGGGCTACTATAAAAAAAACGACCAATCAAGGACTGACTTGGGTAGATAAAGTGCCTGTTGCTTTAGCCGTTACAGAAAATGTACTTGCTGTAAATTTTTTGACAGAAAATTTAGGGGTATGCACTACTGCGACAGGAAAAATTTTAATAACCAAAGATGGAGGTGTAACTTGGACTATAAAAGTTGTAAAAGGAAATGATGGTAAAGATATTGTTACAGCTTTGAGGTCGGTCTATATCAAAGATGCTACTACTTTTTATATCGTTGGAGCTGCTGGAGTTCTTCTAAAAACGACTAACAGTGGGGATACATTTACAATAATTCCGACTTCCCAAATTAGCAACGTTGCTGCAGCGACATTTTATAGAATAAAGGTTGCCTCACAAAATACAGCCTATGTTTGTGGATCGAATGGAATAGTTTTAAAAATAAACTTGGCAAACGATGCGCTTACTTTGATCAATCCGCCTATGACAGAACCAATGCAAGGAATTAACTTTCTTACCGATAATTTAGGGTATGTTGTAGGTAGATTTGGTTTAATCTTTAAAACCGAAGATGGTGGAGTATCATGGAACCGAATGAAATCGGGTGTTTCGGTAACACTTACCGACGTAGCGTATTGGGATGAGAATACAGGGTTTATAGCAGGAAGTAAAGTGATATTGAAGTCTAAGTAAAATAGAATCAAAGTTGGTTATGGTTCTTTTTATAGAACTACCAGATCTCTTAAAAAAAATACACACTAACACGTATGACACATGAAAAATAATATTTTGAAATTCCTCTTCTTTGGATCACTATTGGCAGGAGTGCTACTTTCTTGCGAAACCCAAACTTTTCCAGTGCCTAAGACAATTACACCCGATTTTATCCTTTCGGATAATAAACTGATTTTAAATACAACTATTAATGATATTGATTTTATAGGTGTCGATAATGGCTTTGCAATTGGTACCATAAAAAATGGAATGATAGACGAAGGAATTGTATTAAAGACTACCAATGCGGGTAAATCTTGGGGCAAATTGCAAATTCCGACGCTGTTGGGGCAGTTCTATAGTACCTATTTTGTAGACACAAAAATGGGGTGTATTGTGGGCGATTTGGGTACAATATTAATCACTACCGATGCTGGCGTTACCTTCTCTAACCCAGTTAGTGGTACAGCCGAACGGCTTTACGGAGTTACTTTTTTGGATAAAAATAAAGGAGTATGCGTTGGTGCAAAAGGCATTTTGCTAATTACAATAGACGGAGGAATTACTTGGACTAGAGTATTTAGTGGTGTTACAACCGATTTGAGAGCTGTTTATATGAAAGATGCTTCGACTATTTTGGTATGTGGTGCAGATGGTGTCTTACGAATCTCAAAAGATTTAGCCAAAACCTGGACGGTAATAGATACCAAGCAAACTATTCGTTTTCAAGACATGCATTTTCCTGTTTTGGATATCGGATATGCATGCGGACAAAGTGGTGTGGTTGTAAAAATTAATCTTGTTACCAATACTGTTACTCGTTTGTTTCTTCCTGTAGATGATCAACAAAGAGGTATTTATTTTGTAAACGAACAAATTGGTTATTCGGTAGGGCAATATGGCGAATTAATAAAAACTATTGATGGAGGTACTAGTTGGAAAATGCAAAATATAGATCCAATTGCTTATAATATCTATGCCGTCGATTTTCCAACAGAAAAAAACGGATATGTCGCAGGGGTAAAAACTTTCTTGACATCCAATTTTAAATAAAAATTGTCGTAGATAATTTTTTATTTAAAACAAATACAAATAAGATTTGCGAGTTAAAAAAAAGTTAATACTTTTGCAAGGCTTTAATCATTCTAAATAAAAATAAATGAAAAAAATAGTTTCAATTGTTGTTTCTCTATTCCTAGTGAGCTTAGTAATTATCTCTTGTGATAAAAAAGAAGACGAACCTGTAAATACACTAGTTACCAAAAAACAAGTGATCGAAAATTACGCCAATATCGCTTACGCCAATTATAAAAAAGCATACGATGATGCGGTAGTTCTAGAAACGGCTATTAATACATTTACCACAACTCCAACCGATGCCAACTTTGCAGCAACCAAAACCGCTTGGAAAAATTCAAGAGAAAGTTATGGTACAACAGAGGGCTTCCGTTTTGCTAATGGACCAATAGACAATGAAGACCCAAAATTTCCAAAGGGACCAGAAGGTTTTGTTAATTCTTGGCCTTTAGACGAAAATTTTATCGATTATACCGAAGGTGCTACAACATCAGGGATTATTAATGACCCAGCGACTTTTTCTACTATAACCAAGGATCTTTTGGTAGGAGAAAATGGAAAAGGTGATAACGAGAAATACGTAACTGTAGGTTACCATGCTATTGAGTTTTTACTTTGGGGACAGGATTTAACAGATCCATCAGCTAACAAACCAGGGCAAAGACCTTATACTGATTATTTAACTACTGGTGGAACTAGATTAAACCAAGCCCGAAGAGCAACTTACTTAAAAGTGTGTGCCGATTTATTGACTGATCATCTATTAGAAGTTGTAAACCAATGGAAAGTAGGCGGAACGTATAGAACTGCTTTTTTAGCATTGAAAGAAGATGAGGCTATCAAAAATATATACATAGGGATTGCAACATTAGTGACTACTGAATTACCTGTAGAGCGTATGGAAACAGCAGTAGGAAATGCAGATCAAGAAGATGAGCATTCCTGTTTTAGCGATAATACTCATAGAGATATTGCTTTAAATTTACAAAGTATTATCAATATCTATCAAGGAAAATACGGCTCTGTTGATGGTGTTTCGTTAGAAGATTTAGTAAAACAAACTAATCTAGAAGCGTATAGCGCTACTGGAGTATCTATTAATTCTTGTTTGACGAAAATAGCAGGTATCATTACTCCTTTTGATTTAGCCATTTCAGGCGGTAAGGAGTCTGTAGAGGGCAAGAAAGTAATGGA
>JAYVGE010000385.1:0-6775 GCA_043772515.1 Flavobacterium sp.
AAAGTGTACAGCATTGAGCGTCAAAAAGAATTATTTAAACAAACCTCGGCTTTATTGCCAAAATTAGGAATTCGACCTAAACATCTTTCTTTTGGAGATGGTTACAAAGGTTTACCAAGTTATGCTCCTTTTGATAGTATTATTGTTACGGCAGGAGCACCATTTATTCCACAACCTCTAATGTCACAATTAAAAATAGGAGGTAGGCTCGTGATTCCGCTAGGCGATGAAGTTCAAATTATGACGTTATTGATTAGAAAAAACGAAACACAATTTGAAAAACATGAGTTTGGAGAGTTTCGATTTGTTCCTTTATTAGAAGATAAAAATTAAAACCTGATTCTTATCATATTTTATTTTATTTAATAGCTTTTTATTTGTAAATAATAATTGTAATTAAAATTAGTTATGTACGAAGAGAAAGAAATTATCAAAAAACCAATTCCGATCGATAAAGAAGTTTCCTGGGATAAAACACAGGTAATTATGAGTAAAACAGATCAATATGGGACAATAGAATACGCCAATGAAACCTTTATAGATGTAAGTGGTTACGAAGATTACGAATTAATGTCGCAACCACATAACATTATCAGGCATCCAGATATGCCTAAAGTTATTTTTAAAGTACTATGGGACAACCTCAAAAAAGGGAATGAATTTCACGGAATTGTCAAAAACTTAGCCAAATCGGGTAGGTATTATTGGGTAATTACTGATTTTGAAAATTCTAAAGATGAGACGGGTAGTATTACAAATTATTTTGGCAGACGAAGAGCGGTTCCGCAGGAAGTAATAGCAAAATTTATCGAACCGTTATATAAAAAGCTTTTGCAGATAGAAAAAACAACTAATCTAGAAACAAGTGAAAAATATTTAGTTGGATTTTTGGAAGAAAAAGGGCTTACCTATGTAGGGTATATCACTAAATTGATGATGGAGTATGAAAAATCGATAAATCCGAGTCCTCCGCTACAAGTTTCTCAATCAATTGTTGAAGACGAGGAAGAAGAAGTGGGTTTTTTTAGAAGGTTTTTCGGTAGATTTTAGTTTGAAAAGATCGACAATTTCTTGTTTTACAAACTGTTCTAAAAGTATCTTTGTCGTCTAAAATCGATTTATAAAAAAAGCAAAACCATAAAAAATCTTTATAGTTTTGCTTTTTTTTAATTAAAAATTTGTTGATACGCCTCTTCTTTTGGATTACGGTTGTCCAATAATAGTGATGTAGCGCTCTAAACTTTCTTTTTCAATTTGTGCAATAAATAAAAGAAAATCTTCTTTATTATTTTTGATTTGAGCTGTTTCTAGAGTTTGGTAGTACCGCATTCTACTCTCGTAATCACCTTTTATATTGGCGATAATATAGCCGTGTTGTAATAAAATCAAATTCATAACAAGGCGAGATGTTCTTCCGTTTCCATCAATAAAAGGATGAATCGTAACCAACCGTTCGTGCATTTCGGCAGCCAAAACAATAGGATGCAAGATGCTCTTGTGGGTTGTGTACCAAATAAAAAAATCCTCCATTTCCTTTGCGACCATAAAAGGTTGCGGTGGCATGTGGCTACTTCCTTTTATCATAACTTGCACTTTTCTGTAACGACCTGCATCTTCTGGATGAATGCCTCTTAAAATCAAATTATGAATAGATAGTATTTCTCGTTCATTTAAAGGAGTTTTTTTCTCCATCAAATGTTTGATATAGGCAATGGCTTCTTGATGATTAATTGTTTCGAGATGCTCTCGCATGCTTTTACCAGAAATTGTTAAACCTTCATTGACAACCAAATCGGTTTCTCGAAGTGTCATCGTGTTTCCTTCAATACGATTACTTTCAAAAGTGTATTCTAACTCTAATGCTTGTGTAATTTTATAACTATCAAATTGACGAAAATGATCTAATTTTGTTTTCAAAATATCGATTTCATTCAGAATTTTCTGTAAACTCGTAGTTATTTTATTGCTAGATAAACTTCTTGTGTATTTGATTTCTTCTTCGGCAACTTTCATTGCTTTCAAAGCAAATTCATCTTGTCCTATTTCATAAAGAATTTTTTCTTTTAGCCATGCTATCATAAGGCTTTCGAAATCTATTTCTAGAAGTGATGCCAGTTTTGGGATTTGTTCTTTAGTAGGTTTTCTTGTCCCGCTTTCGAATTTACTTACCAAAGCCTGATCAATACCTAATTGTTGAGCCACTTCTCTCGTTTTTAACCCTTTTTTTTCTCTGGCATTTTTGAGTAGTGTTTTCATTTTTAATCAATTCTTTAAACTGTCTTGACAAATTTAGTCATTTTTTTTAAATAAATAAATAATTTCTTTTAACATCAAAAAATGCTAAAAAGATTTCTTTATTCGATCCAAATCTCTTTTTGTGTCTTGTTCTTTTAGGGATTCCCGTTTATCATAGGTTTTCTTTCCTTTGCAAAGTCCAATTTGAAGTTTTGCCATTCCTTTTTCGTTTGTAAATAACTTAAGAGGAATGATGGTAAGTCCTTTTGCTTGAACACTTTTTAGTAAACCCTTAAGTTCTTTTTTGTTCAAGAGAAGTTTGCGTTCACTTCTGGCTTTGTGGTTAAACTGATTTCCAAAAGTATACTCTTCTATGTAGGTGTTGATGGCAAAAAGCTCATTATTACTAAATTCGCAAAAGCTTTCGGTAATATTGGCTTTTCCTAGTCGTATCGATTTAATCTCGGTTCCGGCCAAAACAATTCCAGCAGTAAATGTTTCAATTATTTCGTAATCAAATCGAGCTCTTTTGTTGAGTATGTTGACGGTTTTTAGCATAGGTTGGCAAATGTACAAACTATATTATTCAATAAAAAATTAATCAAAACGAATATTTATTTCGTTTAAATTATCAAATATTTAATTATTAGTCTGTTATGGTGTTAATTTATTGGTTATATTCGTATTATAAACTGTAAAAATATATTAAAATGACAAAAAAAATACTAAGGTTATCCGTTGTTTTGTTTTTGGTTGTTGTGTCTTGTGGCAAAGATGATGCACTTCATGAAAATAGTTTTGTTACAGATAAGTTAGAAAAAGAGCCTTTAACTGCAAAAGAAATTAATGCAAAAATAGACGAAACGATACGTACCAAGGGACGTTTTGATTGGAGTAAAGCTTCCGATTATTTACTTTGGAGTGCCGTAGTTCGTGGGCAAAATAGTGTGACTATAGGATTTGGTAACTCAAAAAAAGATTTTGAAAGATCAAAGTCGTCTAAAATTGCCAATATTCAAAATGAATTAGAAGGAATAATTATGAAGATTGAAGGAGAAAACCTAAAGAAGGCCTCAATTGTTCCTGATAATTTTTTAAATTTAATGGATGTTACCATTACAAAGCTAGAAACCATTATAGCTTTAAGAAAAAGCGCTTATATTCGATATATCGAACCTGCAAATTATAACTATTTTGAAACTAAAAATTCAGAAAATCGCTCAGATTCAAGTTCAAGTTCAGGATGCGGATTCGAGGCTTCAACACTTAATACATTAGATTATACAACAATTACTCCCAATGCAAAAGTTCCTTGGGCTTTTTATGTACATAATATCCCTAGTGCATGGAATTACAGTACGGGAAAAGGAATTACAATCGGAATTGTAGATACAGGAATTTCACCCAATCAGACCTTATTAGGCTCTAGCTTTAATGACGGTGTATCTATTGGTAGAACAATCCAGAAATATGGAGTTTATGTCGATTCGATTTGGCCATGGTCAACTACAACAGATGGGGCTAGTGACCAATGTGGTCACGGTACGAGTATGGCTTCGGTTGCTGCTTCTCCTAGAAATGATAACGGACTGCCTGTTGGGGTGGCTTACAATTCTAATTTAGTGACGTATCGTGCCGCTGCCAATGTAGTTTTGGATGGGTATCACGAGCAAAATGGCGTAAAAAATGCTTTTATTGCATTAGGAAATAGAAGTGATGTAAAAATCATTTCGATGTCGATGGGACATATTTTTTCGGTTGGTAAAATTGAAGACGGAATAAAATATGCTTACAGCAAAGGCAAATTAATTTTCTGTGCAGGAGGGACATCAACTAGTTTTACAACTTTTGTTGGCGTTATTTTTCCTGCTTGGATGCCAGAAACAGTAGCCGTTACAGGTGTAAAAGAAGGAACTGCCTATCAAAAATGTGATGTTTGTCATACAGGTGACAAGATAGATTTTACAGTAGTTATGCAAAGAGCTGGCTCAGGAAATACGGTTCCTGTAGGTAGTTATTATGATAATCAATCCGATTATGTTGGTGGTTCGTCGGTTGCAACTGCTACCACTGCTGGAATTGCAGCTTTGGTTTGGTCCAAAAATCCAAGTTGGACAAGAGATCAAGTTTTAGCAAAAATGCGTCAATCGTCTCATTTTTATCCAAACAAAAATTCAGAATTTGGTTACGGAAACATAAATGCTTTATTAGCAGTTCAGTAATTTTTTTTATTAAATAAAACCATCAGAAAGAAATTTTTGATGGTTTTTTTATAGTTTTTACTTAACTAATGAATACTTTTGCAGTATGCAAAATAATCAGTCAAAAGATCCTCTTCACGGAATCACACTTCAGAAAATAGTAGAACAATTGGTCGAATATTACGGATTCGATACTTTGAGCGAATTAGTAAAAATTAAATGCTTTACCGAAAATCCAAGTATAAAATCAAGTCTCACTTTTTTGAGAAAAACAGATTGGGCAAGAAAAGAAGTCGAAGTAGTGTATGTTAGGATGCTTCAAAATCTGTAAAAACAATTTTAATTGATTTTATATGAAATCATTATCCCACCTCTGTAAGGAATAAATTCTCCACTTTTGTTATAACCTTTGGCACCGTCAAAATCGGCTTGTTGATTGGTGTCGGAATAATAACTATGATAAAATCCTTGATGATTTCCGCCACCTAAAAAGAAATCTAAAAGAAATTTATCATTTAGCTTTTTTTGGTACCCAATTGTAGCTCCCATGAATACTCCTATTCCTTTTTGGTAAACTCCCATGTTGTAATAATTCCATTTCTGGATGTGATAAATGCTAAAACCTGCATTGACTCCAGCGTAAAAGCCATTGTATTTTTTATTAAAATGGTATCTGTACTCGGGTATAAAAGTACAAAACTCATATGGTTTTCCATTAATCGATTTCCAGAAAGAAGCTGTAATATCAAACTGAAAGGTAGACTTTCTTCCGATACTGGTTTCGATGCCTATATTAGGAATCGATGCCAAAGCGGTAATCGCATTGATTTTTATATACGTCTGAGATTGTGAGTGAATTGTGAATAAAACGAAAGTAATTAAAAATAGCTTTTTGACGAAATTTGTTAACATATAATTTTTTTGTTTTAAATTTGTTACAAATGTAGTTTTATTTAGATACTTTTTTTAATAAAGAATAAATAACAGTATCAATAAATTGACCATCATAATATTCGTTTTCTAGAAAATGAGCCTCTTTTACAAATCCATTTTTTTGCAATACTTTTTCAGAAGCAACGTTTTTTGGATCAATAATGGCTTCAATCGAATGTAGTTTAAGAATATCAAAACCATAATGAACAACAGCTTTTATAGCTTCAGAAACAATTCCTTTTCCGCTATATTCTGGCAATAAAATATATCCAATTTCGGCACGATAATGTTCAGGTTTTATTCTAAAATGACCAATAACTCCAATTAGTTTGGGGCTACCTTTAAGTGTAATTGCCCAATTAATACCTTCGTTGCTTTCTATTTTTACATCCATCATTGCAATGTTGTCTATCGCATCTTGAGTTGTTTTGGCAATCGGACGTGGGATGTATTGCATCGTTTGAGGGTTAGAACGCATAACAAATATTTCGTTCACATCGTCTAGATTGGCACGTCTCAAAAGCAGGCGTTCGGTTTCAAGATTCGGAAATGGAGTAAAGTTTATGGTTAACATAGGATTTCTTTTTTTATTTAAAATATTTCTATACTATAGGTAGCGTCGAATGTTGTATAGGCTTCTAGAATTTGAATACCTTCTTTCTCCATAATATTTCCAGAAGCGTCTGTCGTGTCTGCGTAGCCAAACCAAGGTTCGATACAAAGAAAAGGAGCATTTTTTACAGTCCAAATCCCGAGATTAGGAAAATCAGTAAAATTGATACAGAGCATCGGAATTTGTTTGTCTAAAATAGTTACTTTTTTCGATTTCAATTTCTTGAAAATTAGGGTGTCTATTTCAAATAATTCATAACATAACGGAATTTGTTTCTCCTTTAGTGTAACTGTTTTTGTTTTATTAGAAACCAAACCATGGTCTAGTAATGCCGATTCTAAAACCTCCTCTTGTTCAAATTCTATAGCATAATTATCAAAATTCTTTGTCAAAGCAAAAGCAGGATGCGCTCCTATAGAAAATGGCAATTGCCATTGACCTGTATTAATTACTTTGTATGCTATATTTAAACAATTTTTTTCTAGTGTGTAAAGGAGCTGTAACTCAAATTGAAAAGGGTAGCTTTTTTGGGTTTCTGCAGAGGATTTAATAGAAAAAGTGGCACTACTTTCTGTTCTCGCAATTAATTCAAAGTTTTGGTCTCTGGCAAATCCGTGTCGGGACAAAGAATAATTTAGATTGTTATAACAATAAGAATTCTCTTTTAGCGAACCAATAATCGGAAAAAGAATAGGAGAATGTTTGCCCCAGAAATCTGGATTTCCTTCCCAGATAAATTCCTGATTTTGGTTGTTTTTTAAGGAGCATAATTCTGCTCCAAAAGACTTTATTT